>NZ_QWGT01000112.1 GCF_003576405.1 Clavibacter lycopersici | reverse complement strand
GCGCCCAGCGGGGCAGGGGCGCGCGCGACCGCTGACCATGGCGGCCGCGCGGGTGACGCGCACCCGCCTCCCACGCGGCTCCCGGATGCGACCCGTACGGTGGCCGGAGGCTGATGCGGTCGGCGACACGCGCCGATCCGGCCCCGGCGAGAGGCACCACCATGGGATTCCTGGACAGGCTCCTGGGCCGCGACGAGCAGCCCGCCGAGCGACGCGACCGCGCCTCGGCCGGCGCGCCCCGTGAGCGCAGCGCGGACGAGATCGCCGTCGAGCGGTACCGCTACCTCCTCCGCACCGCACCGCCCGAGAAGATCGAGGAGGTGCACCTCGAGGCGTTCCAGAAGCTCACGCCGGAGCAGCGCGAGATCCTCTTCCGCCAGCTGAGCTCGGACGCCGCGGAGGGCGACGCCCCCGTCGACGACCGCCCCGAGTCGCTCGCCCGCTCGGCCACGCGCTCGGAGATGCGCGCGCCCGGCACGCTCGAGCGCACCCTCGGACCGCGCGGCGGCCTCGCGGGCGGCGGCGGTGCGGGGATGGGCATGGGCGGCATGATCGCCGGATCCATGCTCGGCACCATCGCGGGCGTCGTGGTCGGCTCGGCCATCGCGCAGGCCCTCATCCCGGACGCGGTCGGCCAGGACCAAGCGGGGGCCGACGGGGCCGACGGGGCCGATGGAGGCGCCGACGCCGGAACGGACGCGGGGACGGACGCAGGCGGCGCCGACGCGGGCGCAGGCGACTTCGGCAGCGGCGACTTCGGCGCGGGCGACTTCGGCGGCGGCGGCGACATGGGCGGCGGCGATTTCGGCGGCGGCGACTTCTTCTAGCCCGCCGCCGGACGGGAGGCGGGCCGCGCGCTCGGCGCTAGCCCGCCTCGACGATCCCCTCGCGCACCTTCCGGCGCAGCACCTTGCCGAGGAGCGACGTCGGCAGCTCGTCGAGCACCACGATCCGGCGCGGCACCTTGTAGGCCGCGAGCTCGCCGCGCAGCATCGTCCGCGCGGCCTGCTCGTCGAGCGTCGCGCCGTCCTCGAGCACCACGGCCGCGACGACCTCCTCGTCGCCGCCCTCGCGCGGGATCCCGACGACCGCGGCGTCCCTGACCCCGGCGATGCCGCGCACGGCGTCCTCCACCTCGGACGGCGAGACGTTGAAGCCGCCCGTGATGATGAGCTCCTTGATCCGGTCGGCGATGCGCACGAAGCCGTCCTGGTCGATCGTCACCACGTCGCCCGTGCGGAACCAGCCGCCCTCGAGGATCGCGGCGGCCGTCTCGTCGGGCCGCCCGTGGTAGCCGCGGAACACCTGCGGTCCGCGCACGAGCAGCTCGCCGGGCTCGCCCGCTGGCCGGTCGACGGTCGGGTCCTCGGGATCCACGACGCGGACCTCGGTGTTGGGCAGCGGCAGGCCGACGGTCCCCGCGCGGCGCGTGTCCCCGACGGGGTTGGCCATGAGCACGGGCGAGCACTCCGACAGGCCGTAGCCCTCGACGAGCCAGCCGCCCGTCCGCTCCTCCCACGGCACCACGACCGACTCGGGCAGCGCCATGGCGCCGGAGATGGAGATGGAGATCCCCGCGAGCGACACGCCCTCGGCCTCGGCCGCCTCGCGCAGGCGCCGGTAGATGGGCGGGACCGCGGGCAGGAACGTCGGCGGGTGGCGCCGGATCGCCTGCAGCACGAGGTCCGGCTCGAAGCGGGGGAACAGCACCAGGCGCGAGCCCATGCTCATGGCGAAGGTGAGGCAGAGGGTCAGCCCGTAGGCGTGGAACATCGGCAGGACCGCGTAGACGACGCTCGTCCCGCGCGGGATCGTCGGTACCCACGCGCGGGACTGGGCCGCGTTGGCGCTGAGGTTCAGGTGGGTGAGCTCCGCGCCCTTCGGCGCGCCGGTCGTGCCGCTCGTGTACTGGATCACCGCGACGTCGGATGCCGCCGGCCGCGGGTGCTCGACGGGCAGGGGCGCCGCGGCGGTGATCCGCTCCCAGGGAATCGTGCCGGTCACCCTCGCGGCGATGGCGGCTCGCGCCGCCCGGGCCCTCGGGACGGGGAGGCGGAGGAGCAGGCGCGTGCGGCGCGGCATGGCGCGCGTGACGTCGACGGACACGATGCGCTCGGGGCGCACGCCGTCCGGGAGCGCCTGGACGGTGGCGACCGACCTGTCCCACGCGATCACCGTGCGCGCGCCGTGGTCCTCGAACTGGTGCTGCAGCTCGCGCGGCGTGTAGAGCGGGTTGTGCTCCACCACGACCGCGCCGAGGCGCAGCACCGCGTAGAACGCCACGACGTGCTGCGGGCAGTTCGGCAGGACGATCGCCACCGGGTCGCCCGCGCGCACCCCCGCGTCGGCGAGCCCCTGGGCGGCGCGCGCGATCAGCTCGCCGAGCTCGCGGTAGCTGGTCTCCGCCCCGAGGAAGTCGAGCGCGGTGCCGCCGGGGAACCGGAGCACGGACTGGTCGACGATGTCGACGAGCGATCCCTGCGGCAGGTCGATCTCGTGCGGGACGTCGGGCGCGTAGCTGGCCAGCCAGGGCCGCTCGGTGGGGGTGGTCACCCCTCCCACCCTAGGCCGCGGGGGTCGCCCGCCCGGTGACGCGCAGGCGACGGCCCGGGGACCGCGCCGCCCCGGAGGTCAGGCGCGGCCCGCGTGCCGCCCCTCGGCGAGGTACGCGAGCCGGCGCAGCGTCTCCACGTTGCGGGCGTGCAGGAGCAGGTCCATGAGCGGCGCCGGCACGAGGCGGCCCGGCCCGCGCACGGCCTCCTCGGTCATGCGCACCTCGCAGCCGCCGGGGAGCGTGCGCACCTCGAGCGTGACGCGGGCCTCGCCGAGCGGCCAGCCCTTCGGCTGCATGACCACGCGGCGGGGCGGATCCCACTCGAGCATCGTGGTCGCGTCGTCGATGAGCGCGGGCCAGGACCCGAAGGAGTGGTGCAGCTGCGCGCCGACCGCGGGCCAGGCGTCGTCGACGGACCGCATCCGGGACGCGCCGACCACCCACGCGGGGAACAGCCAGCCGTCGGAGACGACCTCGGCGACGTCGGAGGGGGAGCACTTCATGCGGCGGCGGGTGACGGACATGCGTCCAGTCTGGTGCGCGCATCCAGCCTCCGGTAATCGGGAGGCGGGGGTAGGCACCCACGTGCCGCCCTGCTACAGCGAGAGGTCCGGCCCGCGCTCGATGCCGAACTCGTGCCGCAGCGCGCTCCGCGCCGCCTGGTACCCGGCCATGCCGTGCACGCCGGGCCCGGGGGTCGCGGAGCTCGACGCGAGGTAGACGCCCTGCGCCGGCGTGCGCCACGGATCCGGCGAGAGCACCGGTCGGGCGAGCAGCTGCCACACGCTCGCGGCGCCCGCGGCGATGTCGCCCCCGATGTAGTTCGGGTCGTGCTCCTCCATGCCGACGGCGTCGATGCTGGAGGACGCGAGGATCAGGTCGCGGAAGCCCGGGGCGAAGCGCTCGATCTGCCGCGTGATCGCCTCGGTCTGGTCGACCGTGGATCCCGCGGGCACATGCGTGTACGCCCAGAGCACGTGCTGCCCCGCGGGAGCGCGGCCGGGGTCGTCGATGGAGGGCTGCGCGACGAGCACGTACGGGTCGTCGCTGTGGCGGCCCGCGGCGACGTCGCGCTCGGCGGCCTGGATCTCGGCCCGCGTGCCGCCGACGTGCAGCGTGCCCGCGCGGCGGAGCTCGGGATCCGTCCACGGCACGGGACCGGAGAGCGCGAAGTCGACCTTGGAGGCGGCGTTCCCGTAGCGGAAGCGGCGGATCGCGCGGAGGTAGCGGTCGGGGAGGCGGTCGCCGGCGATGCGGGCCAGGGCGCGCGCACTCGTGTCGAGCAGCACCGCACGAGCCGCGGGCAGCTCGTCGAGGGAGGTGACCTCGGAACCCGTGACCACCTCTCCGCCATGAGCGCGCAGGTCGTCCACCAGCGCGTCGACGATGGACTGGCTGCCGCCGATGGGCACGGGCCAGCCGCGCGCGTGGGCGTAGGCGCCGAGGGAGAGCGCGGCCGCGGCCGTGGAGACGCTCGGCATGGTCTGGATCGCGTGGGCCGCGACCCCGGTGAACATCGCGGGCGCGACGTCGCCGCGGAAGCGCGCGTCCCACAGCGGGGATCCCTGCTCGAGCGCGCGCAGTCCCAGTGCGATCGCGGTGGGCGGGTGTCGCGGCACCTGGAGCAGCGGGCCGTTCGTGAACTGGGCGACCCGGTCGGCGGACGCGGCGAGCGGCCCCATGAGACGCCGCCAGGCGCGCCCGTCCACGCCGAGGGCGTCGACGGTGCGCTCGATATCGCGGTACGCGATGCCCGAGACGCCGCCGTCGAGCGGGTGCCCGTAGGAGATCTCCGGCACCACCAGGTCGATGCGCCGGTCGAGCTGGAACGCACGGAAGAACCCGGACGCGAGCGCCATCGGGTGCACGGCGGAGCAGATGTCGTGGTGGAAGCCGGGGAGCGTGAGCTCGGCTGTACGGCTCCCGCCGCCGATCGTGTCCGCCCGCTCGTGCACCTCTACCCGGAGGCCCGCGCGGGCCATCGTCACGGCCGCGGCCAGCCCGTTCGGTCCCGAGCCGACCACGATCGCGTCGATGTCACCCATGCGTCGAGGCTATCGGCGGCGGAGCGCGGCGGCGCCGGCGACGACGCCCGAGAGCAGGGCGCCCGCGCCGATCGCGACGGTCTTCGCGCGGTTGCGGACGATCCAGATCTGCGGGCTCATGGTGCGGGCCTGGTCGCTGAAGATGCCGCGGGCTCCGTGGTCGCCCGCGGTCGGCGTGTAGAGGTTGGTCGGCAGCATGGGCTGCGTCTTCTCGGCGGCCTGCTGGCCCGAGTAGCCGACCTTCGCGAGGTACCCGTCGAGCCAGTTCGCGACGAACCGGTTCCCGAGCACGGTCTTCACCGTGGGCTCGCCCACCCAGTTGCGGCGCTTCGGCTTCTCGGCGACCGCGGCGATCGCCTGCGCGCCCACCTCGGGCTCGAAGATCGGCGGCACGGGCTGGGGGTGGTGCGGCAGCTGCGACTTGACCCAGTTGAACTGGATCGTGTTGAGCGCGGGCATGTCGACGGTGGAGATGACCACCTTGCTGCCGTTGTGGATCAGCTCGGTCGTCACCGACTCGGTGAAGCCCTGCACGGCGTGCTTGGCGGCGCAGTACGCGGCCTGCAGCGGGATCCCGCGGTGGGCGAGGGCCGAGCCGACCTGGATCACGTGGCCGCTGTCCCGCGGCACCATGCGCGAGAGCGCGGCGCGCGTGCCGTTGACGAAGCCGAAGTAGTTGACCGCAGTGGCGCGCTCGAAGTCCGCCGGGTCGGTCGAGAGGAACTCGCCGAAGACGCCGACCATGGCGTCGTTGACCCAGAGGTCGATGGGGCCGAGCTCGTCCTCGACGCGGTCGGCCGCGGCCTCGACGGCGAGGCGGTCGGCGACGTCGGTGGAGATGCCGAGGCCGCGGCGGCCGCGCGCCTCGATGTCGGCGACCGCGCCCGCGAGCCCGTCCTCGCCGCGCGCGAGGACGGCGACGTCCCAGCCCCGGTCGGCGAGCTCCCGCACGGTCGCGCGGCCCAGTCCGGCCGATCCTCCGGTGACGACGGCGATGCCTCGGGTCATGTGGCTCCTTCGATGCTTGGTGCACGAAACGTGCTCCTCCACCGTAGGGCCGTCCCGGCCTCCGATCCCGCCGGGGGCGCGTCCTGCCAGGCGGCGGTCAGCCTTCGCGCTGCAGGTCCTCGCGCACCTGGCGGCGGAGGACCTTGCCGATGAGCGAGGTCGGCAGCGCGTCCACCCGGACGACGCGGCGGGGGACCTTGTAGGCGGTGAGGTGCGCGCGGCAGTACGCGCGGATGGCGGCCTCGTCGAGCGTGGCGCCCGGATCCAGCACGACCGCCGCCGTGACGTCCTCGCCGCCGTCCGCGGACGGGAGCCCGACGACGGCCGCGCCCTGCACGCCCGGTGCGCCGCGCACGACGTCCTCGACCTCGCTGGGGGAGACGTTGAAGCCGCCCGTGATGATGAGCTCCTTCATCCGGTCGACGATCGTGGTGAAGCCGTCGGCGTCGACGCGCACGATGTCGCCCGTGCGGAACCAGCCGCCGTCGATCAGCGCCGCGCGCGTCTCGTCGGGGCGGCGCCAGTAGCCCTGGAAGACCTGCGGCCCGCGGATGAGCAGCTCGCCCTCCTCGCCGGGGGCGCGGTCGACCGACGGGTCCTCGGGATCCACGACGCGCACCTCGGTGCTCGGGAACGGCACGCCCACTGTGCCGGGTCGGCGCGACGGCCCGATGGGGTTGCCGAGAGCGACGGGCGAGGTCTCCGTGAGGCCGTAGCCCTCCACGAGGTAGCCGCCCGTGAGACCCTCCCACAGCTCGACCGTGGACACCGGCAGGTTCATCGCGCCGGAGATCGCGAAGCGGACGCCCGTGAGGTCGACGCGCTTCTCCTTCGCGCCGCGCGCGAGCCGCTCGTAGATGGGCGGGACGGCCGGCAGGAACGTCGGCGGGTGCTTCCGGGCGGCGGCGAGCACGAGGTCCACGTCGAACTTCGGGAACAGCACGAGCCGGGCGCCGATCGCCATGGCGAACGTGAGGCAGAGCGTGAGGCCGTATGCGTGGAACATCGGGAGCACGCCGTAGACGGTCTCGCCCCCGTCGGCGAGGCCGGGCACCCACGCGCGGCCCTGCATGGCGTTGGCGTGCAGGTTGCGGTGGGTGAGGATCGCGCCCTTGGGGCTCGCGGTGGTGCCGCTCGTGTACTGGAGGATCGCCACGTCGTCCAGCTCCGGCCGCGGGCGGGAGGCGGCGATGCGGCGGTGGTCGACGAGCTCCTCCCAGGTGACGGTGTCC
This sequence comes from Clavibacter lycopersici, assembly GCF_003576405.1. Taxonomy (GTDB): domain Bacteria; phylum Actinomycetota; class Actinomycetes; order Actinomycetales; family Microbacteriaceae; genus Clavibacter; species Clavibacter lycopersici. The sequence goes on along the minus strand of NZ_QWGT01000112.1, from coordinate 2,207 downwards.
TTCACGGGCGCCGTGATCGCGGCGCGCGCACGGCGAGCCGCGGGCACGGGCAGCCGGAGCTTGAGGCGCGTGGCGAGAGGCATCGCGGCGGGGAGGTCGACCGAGATGATCGTGTCCACGGGCACGTCGCGCGGCATGTCCTGGATCGTGCCGACGACCGTGTTCCACGCGATGACGACGCGGGCGCCGTGGTCCTCGAACTGGTGGCGGAGCTCGCGCGGCGTGTAGAGCGGGTTGTGCTCGACGACGATCGCGCCGAGCCGCAGGACGGCGTAGAAGGCGATGATGTGCTGCGGGCAGTTCGGCAGCACGAGCGCCACGCGGTCGCCCTTCCTCACGCCGAGACGGCGCAGGCCCTCGGCCGCGCGGCTGATCCGGTCGCCCATCTGGCGGTACGTCGTCTCGCGCCCGAAGAACTCGAGCGCGACGGCCGAGCCGTGCCGTTGGATCGAGCGCTCGACCATGTCGACGAGGGAGCCGATCACGGGAGGGATGTCGGCCGACACCCCGTCCGCGTAGCTGCGTACCCAGGGGCGGTCGGCGTCGATGCTCATGTCCCCACCATAGGGAATCCGCCCGGGCGGAACCCGGGCGGATCGGCCGTACAGCGCTCGCGGGCTACGCGGGGTACGCGACCCCGGTGAGCTGCTCGGACGCGCCCCACAGGCGCCGGGCGAGCTCGGGGTCCTTCGACCACGGGCTCGACGCGGCCAGGTGCGGCATGCCGCTCATCCCGCCGGGGCCCGCGGGGCCGTAGTAGTCGCCCGGGTGCACGCCGAGGCCCGTCGCGGCCTGGATCTGCGGCAGGGCGCCCACGCGCACGTCCTGTCCCATCGCGGCCGGCCCGAACCTCGCCGTGAGCTCGCTCACGACGCCCTGCGGCCCCGACCCCGGACCGTTCTTCGCGAGGTTCGTGGACGTGACGCCGGGGTGCGCGGCGACGGCGGTGAGGCCCCAGCCGCGCTCGTCGGACAGCGCCTGCAGTCGGCGCATGAAGAGGAGGTTCGCGAGCTTGGCCTGGCCGTAGGCCGCCCAGGGGCTGTAGCGCCGCTCGGACTGGAGGTCGCCGAACGCGATGCGGCCCATCCAGTGCGCGAGGCTCGAGACGACGACCACGCGCGGGGCGTCGGCCGCCCGGAGCGCCGGGAGGAGCAGCCCGGTGAGCGCGAAGTGCCCGAGGTGGTTCGTGCCGAGCTGGATCTCGAAGCCGTCGCGCGTCTCGCGCCGGTCCGGCGGGGCCATCACGCCCGCGTTGTCGACGAGGATGTCGATCGGACCGCGCTCGATCTCGCGGTCGGCGAAGGCGCGCACGGAGGAGAGGTCGGCGAGGTCGAGGGATCCGACCTCGACGTGCACGCCGGGGTGGCGGTCGCGGATCGTGCCGGCCGCGTCCTCGCCGCGCTCCGGGTCGCGCGAGGTGAGCACGACGGAGGCGCCGGCCACGGCCAGGCGGCGCGCGGTCTCGAGGCCGAGGCCGCTGTTTCCGCCGGTGACGACGGCGCGCTTGCCGTCGAGCGGGCTGATGATGATGTCGGTGGGACGGGGCACGCGGACTCCTCTTGCGGGTGGGATCCCCACGCTAGCGACGTCCGCCGGGCGTCGGCCGTGCGGCGGGCGCCCGGCCGCGCGTCGGGCGGCGGGCGGCGGCGGCCGATGCGAGGATCGGGGCATGTGGATGAGACGCGGCCGGGACGGATCCGATGGCGACCGGGGGAGCGCCGTGTCGCACGCGATCGGGGTCGGGGCCGTCGTCGTGATCCTCGACGGCCAGGCCGCGACGGGCGATCCCGCGCTCGACGGCGAGCCCGTCGGCCTCGTGGTCGCCTCCGCATCGGACGGACTCCGCAGCGTCAGCCCGGTGCCGACCGCCCGCGGACGCGCCTGGGTCGTCGAGCTCGGATCGGATGACGACGGCACGGCCGGCCGCCGGGTCACGGTGCCGCAGAGCGCGCTGCGCCTCGTCGACGACGCCGGCGAGGTCGTCCGCTCCCTGCCCGCCGACGACCTCCCGCCGCGCGCGTGAGCGACCCCGTCGCCGGCGCGGTCGAGGGCGCCGTCGATCCCGTCGACCTCGCCGCCGAGCTCATCCGCATCGACTCGACCAACCCCGACCTCGTGCCGGGTGCCGCGGGCGAGACCGCGGTCGCCGCGCACGCCGCCGCCTGGCTCCGCGCCCGCGGCTTCGACGTGCGCGTGCTCGAGGAGGC
>NZ_QWGT01000111.1 GCF_003576405.1 Clavibacter lycopersici | reverse complement strand
ACTCGCCGAGCGCGCCGCCGACCGCTCCGGCCGGGCCGCCGTCTACCGCGCGGCCGCCGCCGAGCGCGCGCTCCTCGACGTGGCGCGCGTCGAGGCCGCGGTGCGCCGGCTCGGGGCCGACGTCGTCACGGGCGCGCCGGCCGACCTGCCGCCCGCGCTGGCCGACCGCTACATCCGGCTGAAGGCCACCGGGCGGCTCTGAGGCGAGGACACGGGGCGCCGGGACGCGCCGACGCGGGCGATCAGCCGCGCGCCGCCGCCGGATCCGCAGACGGCAGCGGCAGCGCCCCGCCGCTGAGCGCGCGGATCGCCCGCTCGAGCGCGTCGCGCATGTCGATCTCCGGCCGGTAGCTCCACTGCAGCTGCAGGCCGTCGCTCACGGCCACCGCGATGCGCGCGAAGGAGTCGGGGTCGAGGCCCGCGGGCAGATCCACGCCGAGCGCGCGCACCTGGTCGGCCACGGCGCCGACGACGCGGGCGTAGCGGCCGGCGATGTACGCGTGCGCGGGGTGCTCGACGCCCGCCGCGTCCACGACGAGGCGCGAGTACAGCGCGACGAGGCCCGGCGTCTCGGCGTTGTGCGAGCTGGCGCGCAGGAGCATGCCGACCATGTCCGCGGGATCCCCGTCGGGCACCGCCTCGCGGTAGTCGGCCGCGGAGTGGGCGTCGCGCTCCTCGAGGACGGCGGCGATGAGCGCCTCGCGCGAGTCGAAGTAGTGGAGGACGCCGGCCTTGCTGATGCCCACGGCGTCGGCGATCTCCTGCAGCGACGACGCCGAGTAGCCGCGCTCGGCGATGAGCGCGAGCGCCGCCTCGAGGATCTCGCGGCGTCGCGCCGCCCCCTTGGCGTAGCGCCGCGGCCCCTCGTCGACTGCCATGGCTCGACCCTAGCGATCCGGGGCCCGCGCGAATACCTACCGCAGGTCGGTTTCGCGTGCTACCGTCGTGCCGATCCGCCGACGAGGGCGGACGGGAACCTGGAGGCACCGTGGCCGACGCAGTCCGAGACCAGCACATCGAGGACGCGTCGCGCGTCCGCGGCGGAGACCGGGACGGTGCCCGTCCACCCGGATCGCGCCGCGCCGAGATCGGGATGCCCATCGCGCTCCTCGGGCTGTTCGTGGCCCTGCTGCCGCCCATCATCGTGTCGCTCGCGCTCAAGGTCGCCGAGGTCGCGCCCGACAGCACCGCCGGCACCCTGAGCCTCGTGCTCGGCCTGGGCGCGCTCGTCGCCCTCGTCGTGAACCCGCTCGCCGGCCGCCTCTCCGACCGCACGCCCGGCCGGTTCGGCATGCGCCGCCCGTGGATCATCGGCGGCGTCGTCCTCGGCTACGGCGCGCTGGTCCTCCTCACGCAGGCCACGACGGTGCTCGCGCTCGTGGGCGCGTGGATGCTCGTGCAGGGATGCTTCAACGCCGCCATCGCCGCGCTCATCGCCGTCATGGCCGACTCCGCCCGCCCCCGCAACCGCGGGCGGGTCGCCGCCGCCATCGGGGTCGCGCAGAACGGATCGCTCGTCGTCGGCACCTTCATCGTGCAGCTGTTCACCACCACCACGCAGCAGGTGCTCGTGCCCGGCGCGATCGGCGTCGCCGTCGTCGTCGCCTTCGCGCTGGTCTTCCGCGATCGCGTGCTGACCGAGCGGCCGACCACCCGCCTCGGCGTGAAGGAGGTCCTCGGGTCCTTCGTCTTCGACCCGCGGAGGAACCCGGACTTCGGCTGGGCCTGGCTCATGCGCTTCCTCCTCACGGCGAGCGCCGTGACCGCCACGAACTACCTCGCCTTCTACCTCATCGACGACCTCGGCGTCGCGCAGGCCGACGTGGCCAACGCGGTCTTCGTCGCCACCCTCTTCAACGTGATCGGCGTGGTCTCCACCACCTTCGTCGCGGGCTGGCTGAGCGACCGGCTCGGCCGCCGCAAGGTCTTCGTGGCGGCCGCGGCGCTCGTCGCCGTGATCGGCCTCGTGATCCTCGCCCTCGCGCCGAGCCTCGCCGTCGTCTACGTCGCGCAGCTCGTGATCGGCGCGGGCATCGGCTCGTTCTACGCGGTCGACCTCGCGCTCATCACCGACGTGCTGCCGAGCGACACCGACAACGGCAAGGACCTGGGCGTCGTCAACATCGCGCAGGCGCTGCCCCAGTCGCTCGTGCCGACCGCCGCGAGCGGCGTGGTGGGGATCGCCGGCTACCCCGGCCTCTTCCTCGCGGGCGCCGCGGCCGGCCTCCTCGGCGCGGTCGCCGCGTTCCGCGTGAAGGGCGTCCGATGAGCGCCGCGCCCGACCCCGGGACCACCCCGACCAGCTACACCACCGCCACGACCGGACGCGAGCAGGATCGATCCGACGCCGACGTCCCCCGAGGAGCCCCCATGGACCCGCACGACACCGCCCCGCACGACCCCACCCCCCTCGACCCCGACGCGACCCGCCTCGAGGAGCTCGCCGGGCGGCTCACGCTGGAGCAGAAGGTGCGGCTCATCACGGGCCGCGACTTCTGGACCACCTGGCCCGTCGAGGGCATCGGCCTCCGCCGCATGCTCGTCTCCGACGGCCCGAGCGGCGTGCGCGGCGAGGTCTGGGACGAGCGCTCCCCGTCGCTCAACCTGCCGTCGGCCTCGGCGCTCTCCTCCAGCTGGGACACCGGGATCGCCGCCCGCTACGGCCGCGCGTCCGCCGTCGAGGCACGCCGCAAGGGCGTCGACGTGGTGCTCGGCCCGACCATCAACCTGCACCGCTCCCCCTACGGCGGGCGGCACTTCGAGGCCTTCAGCGAGGATCCGCTGCTCACCGCCGACCTCGCCGCCGCGTACGTGCGCGGCGTCCAGGAGAACGGCGTCGGCGCGACCCCCAAGCACTACGTCGCGAACGAGTACGAGACCGACCGCTTCACCGCCGACAGCGTCGTGTCCGAGCGGGCGCTGCGCGAGCTCTACCTCGCCGCGTTCGAGAAGGCGGTCGTCGAGTCGCGCGCCTGGCTCGTGATGAGCTCCTACAACTCCATCAACGGGGTCACCTCGACCGAGAACGACCTGCTCGAGACGCCGCTCAACTCCGAGTGGGGCTTCGACGGCGTGGTCGTCAGCGACTGGACGGGCGTCCGCAGCGTCGACGCCGCGCGCGCGTCCCAGGACCTGGAGATGCCCGGCCCCGTCGGCGCCTGGGGCGACGCGCTCCTCGAGGCCGTGCGCGACGGCCGCGTGCCGGAGGCCGACGTCGACCGCAAGGTGATCCGCCTCCTCCGCCTGGCCGCACGGGTAGGGGCGCTCGAGGGCTTCGACGCCGTCGTGCCCGAGCCGGTCGAGGTCGAGGACGGCGTCGCCTTCGCCCGCACGGCCGCCGCGGCCGGCGCCGTCCTGGTGCGCAACGAGGGCGCCGCGCTGCCGCTCGACGCATCCGCCCTCCGCACCGTGGCGGTCATCGGGCACAACGCCGTCGAGGCGCGCACGCAGGGCGGCGGCAGCGCGACCGTCATCCCGGAGCACGTGGTGACGCCGCTCGACGGGATCCGCGACGCCCTCGGCGACGACGTGGAGGTCAGGTACGCGCGCGGTGCGGTCGTGCAGAAGGGGATCCAGGAGCTGCCGCTCGCGGAGATCCGCAACCCCCGCACGGGCGAGCCCGGAGCGCTCGTGCGCTTCCTCGATGCGGACGGCACGGAGGTCTTCGCGGAGGACCGCCGGGCGACCACCCTCATGTACTTCGGCGGCGACGCGCCCACGGGCACGGCCGCGGTCATCGAGATCACGGCGCGCTGGACCCCGTCGGAGACCGGCGAGGTGCTGTTCGGCTTCAGCGCGACCGGCCGCGGCCGCGTCCACGCCGACGGCGAGCTCCTCCGCGAGGACGGCGCCGCGCCCGTCGGCATGGACCTCGGCGCGAGCCTCATGTCGCCGCCCTCGATCTCCGCGCCGCTGCAGGCGACCGCGGGCCAGCCGGTGGAACTCCGGGTCGAGTTCGAGCTGACCAGCATGCCGGGCGGCCTCGCGGGCATCCTCGGGATCACGGTGGGACTCGAGGCCGACGAGTCCGAGCCCGAGCGCCTGCTGGACGAAGCGGTCGCGGCGGCCACCGGCGCGGACGTCGCGATCGTCGTCGTCGGCACCAACGCGCAGGTCGAGTCCGAGGGCTTCGACCGGGAGACGCTCGCCCTCCCCGGCCGCCAGGACGAGCTGGTGCGCCGCGTCGCCGCCGCGAACCCGCGCACCATCGTGGTCGTCAACTCCGGATCGCCCGTCCTCCTCCCCTGGCGCGAGGACGTGCGGGCGGTGCTCCTCGCGTGGTTCGGCGGCCAGGAGTACGGCGGCGCCCTCGCCGACGTGCTCTTCGGCGACGTCGAGCCGGGCGGCCGCCTCCCCACCACCTGGCCCGCGACCGAGGAGGACGTGCCCGTCCGCTCCGTCACGCCGGTGGACGGCAAGGTGGTCTACGACGAGGGGATCCACGTCGGCTACCGCGCCTGGCTCCGCTCCGGCGCGACGCCCGCGTACGAGTTCGGGCACGGCCTCGGCTACACGACGCACGCGCTCGACGACCTGCGGGTGGCCGAGGACGGCGCGGGCGGGATCACGGCGACCGTCAGCGTGGCCAACACGGGCGACCGCGCCGGCAAGCAGGTCGTGCAGGCGTACCTGTCGCGCCCGGGATCCGCGGTCGACCGTCCGGTCCGTTGGCTCGCGGGCTTCGCGTCCGTCGAGCTCGCGGCCGGCGCGTCCGCCGACGTCGAGGTCGCGATCGGCGCGCGGACCTTCGCGCACTGGGACGGCGGCTGGCGGCGCGAGCCCGGCGCGTTCCTGCTGCACGTGGGCACCTCGGTGACGGCGACGCCGCTGGAGGCCGAGGTGGATCCGGCCGCCTGACCCATGCCACCGCATCACCCGTGAGGCGGGCGGCGGGCGGATCCGGCGGGCTCAGCCCGCGACGATCCGCCGGCCGCCCGCCTCGAACTCGTCCAGGTCGCCCGTCGCGCCCGCGCGCACGGCCCGGCCGCCGACGACGACCATGTAGAAGAGGAACGCCCCGAGCGCCACCGCGCCGATCGCGATCTTGAGCGGCACCGGCCACGGCTGCGGGGTCACGAAGCCCTCGATGATCCCGGACACCAGCAGCACGAGCACGAGCCCCATCGCCACCGTGATGAGCGCGCGCCCGTCCTCGGCGAGCGCCTGGCCGCGCGTGCGGGCGCCGGGCGCGATCCACGCCCACGAGATGCGCAGGCCCGCGGCGGCGGCCACGAAGATCGCCGTCAGCTCCAGCAGGCCGTGCGGGAGGATGTACGAGAAGAACGTGCCTCCCTCGCCGTAGGAGAACATCACCGCGGTCGTCGTGCCGAGGCCCTGCGCGTTCTGCAGGATCACGAACGGCACCCACAGCCCCGTGATCCCGAAGGCCACGCACTGCGCCGCGATCCACGCGTTGTTCGTCCAGACCTGGCCCGTGAACGAGGCCGCCGGGTTCTCGCTGTAGTAGTCGATGAAGTCGTCCTCGACGTACTTCCGCAGGTCGGCGTCGCTGCCGAGGCTCGCGATCATCGACGGGTCGCGGAGGATCCAGGTGGCGTAGAGCGCGACGATGGCGATCGTCGCGAGGGCGACCGCGAGCGTCAGCCAGCGGATCCGGTAGAGGGCCGCCGGCAGGTCGACGGCGAAGAACGCCGGGATGCGCGACGCGACGTTCGTGCTCTGGCCGGTGAAGCGCATGCGCGCCCGGGAGAGCGCCACCGAGAGCCGGTCGCCCTGCGCGGTGGATCCGGCCGCGGCCTGGATCGCCGACAGCTCGGCCGCGCCCGCCTGGTACCGGTCGACGAGCTCGTCGGACTCGGGTCCCGTGAGCCGGCGCCGGCCGGCGAGGCGGGCGAGCCGGTCCCAGTCGTCCCGGTGGGCGGCGGTGTAGGCGTCGAGGTCCATCTGCTTGACTATATGCATGGCGGCAGCCGACGCGCACGACCCGGATGGCTCGGACGGACCCGACGCGCTCGTGGTCGGCGAGGCCGTCGCCCTCGACGTCCGGCCCGCGGGCTTCGTGCTGCGGGCCGCGGGCGCCGCCATCGACGTGGTCGCGTCCCTCGTCGTGGGCCTCCTGCTCGTGCTCCTCATCGGACGGCTCGCGGAGGCGGGCCTCCTCGACGACGCGTCGAGCGCCGCGTGCGCCATCGCCGCCGTCGTGCTCGCGATCGTCGTGATGCCCGTGGTCGTGGAGGTCGCGTCGCGCGGCCGCTCGCTCGGGCGCTGGGCCGTCGGCGCGCGCATCGTGCGGGCGGACGGCGGCGGCATCGGGCTCCGGCACGCGGTGGCCCGGGCGCTGGTCGGGATCCTCGAGGTCTACCTCACGTTCGGCGGGCTCGCAGCGCTCGTGGGCCTCCTCAGCCCACGCGCCCAGCGCCTCGGCGACCTGGTGGCAGGCACCCGCTCGCAGCACGAGCGCGTGCCCGCCTACCCCGCTCCCCTGCCGCCCGTGCCGCCGCACCTCGCGGCCTGGGCATCGGAGGCGGACGTCGGCCGCCTGCCGGACGCGCTCGGCCGACGCCTGGCGCGGTTCCTCGGGCAGCGCGAGGCCATGACGCCGGCGTCCCGTGCCCGCCTCGCCGCGGAGCTCGCGAACGAGGCCGCGGTGCACGTGTCGCCGCTGCCGGCCACGGATCCCGAGTCCTTCGTCACGGCCGTCGGCGCCGTCCGCCGCGAGCGCGAGCACCGCGCCCTGATGCTGGAGCGCGACCGCATGGCGTCGCTCGAGCCGATCCTCGCGGGGCTGCCGCACGGGTTCGCGGCGCGCGACGGATCCGCGCCCTCCTGACCCGCGCCCGCAACGGCCCGCCGACGCCGACCCCCGCACGCGACGACGCCGCCCGCCCCGCGAAGGGGACGGGCGGCGTCGACGTGACCCGCGCGGATCAGTACCGGTAGTGGTCCACCTTGTACGGGCCCTCGACCGGCACGCCGATGTAGGCGGCCTGCTCGGGGCGGAGCTCGGTGAGCTCCACGCCGAGCGCGTCGAGGTGGAGGCGCGCGACCTTCTCGTCGAGGTGCTTCGGCAGCACGTACACGCCGACGGGGTACTGCTCGTTGCGCACGTACAGCTCGATCTGCGCGAGCACCTGGTTCGTGAACGAGTTGCTCATCACGAACGACGGGTGGCCGGTGGCGTTGCCGAGGTTCATCAGGCGGCCCTCGGAGAGCACGAGCACGGAGCGGCCGTTCGGCAGGCGCCACTCGTGCACCTGCGGCTTGATCTCCACCTTCTCCACGCCCGGGAGGCGCTCGAGGCCGGCCATGTCGATCTCGTTGTCGAAGTGGCCGACGTTGGCGATGACGCTCAAGTGCTTCATGCGCTGGATGTCCTCCACGCGCACGACGTCGACGTTGCCCGTGCCGGTGACGAGGATGTCGACCGTCTCGATGACCGACGACAGCTTCGCGACCTGGTAGCCGTCCATCGCCGCCTGCAGCGCGCAGATGGGGTCGACCTCGGAGACGATGACGCGCGCGCCCTGTCCGCGCAGCGCCTCGGCCGCGCCCTTGCCCACGTCGCCGTAGCCCACGACGAACGCGACCTTGCCGCCGATGAGCACGTCGGTGGCGCGGTTGAGGCCGTCGGGCAGCGAGTGGCGGATCCCGTACTTGTTGTCGAACTTGCTCTTGGTGACCGAGTCGTTGACGTTGATCGCCGGGAACAGCAGCTCGCCGTCGCGCGCCAGCTCGTACAGGCGGTGGACGCCGGTGGTGGTCTCCTCGGTGACGCCCTGGATGTCGGCGGCGCGGCGGGTCCAGCGGTCGGAGGACGCGGCGACGCTGCGACGGAGCGTGTCGAGGATCACGCGGTACTCGTGGCTCGCGTCCTCGGGCGTCTCGGGCACGGCGCCCGCGAGCTCGTACTCGCGGCCCTTGTGCACCAGGAGGGATGCGTCGCCGCCGTCGTCGAGGATCATGTTCGGGCCCGTCCAGTCGGCGCCTGAGGCCTGCGCCTCGCCCGACCAGTCGAAGATCTGCTCGGTGCACCACCAGTACTCCTCGAGCGTCTCGCCCTTCCAGGCGAAGACCGGAACGCCCGCGGGCGCATCCGGGGTGCCCGCGCCGACCGCGACGGCGGCCGCGGCCTCGTCCTGCGTGGAGAAGATGTTGCAGCTCGCCCAGCGCACCTGCGCGCCGAGGGCCGTGAGGGTCTCGATGAGCACGGCCGTCTGCACGGTCATGTGGATGGATCCGGCGATGCGCGCGCCCGCGAGCGGCTGCGAGGCGCCGAACTCCTCGCGGAGGGCCATGAGGCCGGGCATCTCGTTCTCGGCGAGGCGGATCTGGTGGCGTCCGGACTCCGCGAGGGAGAGGTCGGCGACGCGGAAGGGCAGAGCGGTGGAGGTGGCTTCCGGGAGCAGGGTCATGCGTCCAGTCTCGCATCCGAGGCGTGACGCCCGGCCGTGGATGACGGCCGGGCGCCGCCCTGCTAGCGGAAGGACCGCAGGCGCAGGCTGTTCGTGACGACGAAGACCGACGAGAGCGCCATGGCGAGGCCGGCGACCAACGGGTTCAGCAAGCCCAGCATCGCGACGGGGATCGCGGCCGCGTTGTACGCGAAGGCCCAGAACAGGTTGCCGCGGATCGTGCCGAGCGTGCGCCGGGCGAGCCGGACCGCGTCGGCGACGAGCACGAGGTCGCCGCGGACGATGGTGATGTCGCCCGCCTCGATGGCCGCGTCGGTGCCCGTGCCCATCGCGATCCCGAGGTCGGCCTGCGCGAGTGCGGCGGCGTCGTTCACGCCGTCGCCGACCATCGCGACCACGCGGCCATCGGCCTGCAGGCGGCGGACCGCGTCGAGCTTGCCCTCGGGGAGGACGCCCGCGATCACCTCGTCGATGCCGACCTCGGCGGCGACGCGCTGGGCGGCGCCGGCGGTGTCGCCCGTGAGGAGGACGGGTCGGAGGCCGAGCGCCCGGATGCGGCGGACGGCCTCGGCGCTCGTGGGCTTGACGGTGTCGGCGACGGCGAGGATCCCGCGCACGGCGCCGTCCCACGCGACCGCGACCACGGTGGATCCCTCCGCCTCGGCCTCACGCAGGG
>NZ_QWGT01000110.1 GCF_003576405.1 Clavibacter lycopersici | reverse complement strand
GCAGCCGCGGGGTGCGTGCCGGTGGGTGCCCCTCAGGCGGCGAGCGGGACCGCCGCGGCCCGGGCCCGGGCGATGAACGGCGCGAGGTCGATCGCGATGCTGCGCGTGCCCGCATGGCGGAAGCCGTCGGCGCTGCCCGCGAAGGCGACGCAGGCGGGATCCCCGGGGAGCGGGGCGCGCGACGCGGCCGGGGTCGGGGCGGTGGCAGCGGCGGTGGTGCGGGGGGCGACGGACACGGGCATGGGATCCTCCTGATCCTCGGCGCCCGGGCGGGCGGTGCAGCCAGGCTCGCGGACCCGCCGCACCCGCGCGTCCTCCTCGGGGCCCTCGCGGCTCGTCCCCTGGGGGGAGACGCGCGTCGTCGTCGTCGGGCGACCCGCAGGAGCGGGCGTCCGATCAGCGCGCGTCGTCCGCCTCGCGGCGGCCGAGGGCCACGTCCTCCGCGTCGATCATCCCGAGCACCGCCCGCACGGCGATCTCCGGGTACCTGCCCTCGCGCCGGGCCGCGAGGACGGCGACCCGCTCGGCGTCGATCATCCGGCGCCGCACCCGGTCGTGCGTGAGGCGCTCGGCCGTGGTCTCGGGGAGGGCGTCGTCGCCCGGTCCGTCGTCGCCGCCGTCCTCCCGCATCGCCGCGTCGCGCGCCGCGAGCCCGGCCTCGCGCGCCTCGTCGAGGAGGCGGTCGCGGTCGGATCGCTCCTGGTCGTCGGCGGAGTGCCCGAGGCGAAGGCGGCGGATGATCGAGGGCAGCGCGAGCCCGCCGACGAGGGTGCCGGCCACCATCACGAAGGCGAGGAACTGCAGCAGCTCGCGCTCCGGCGTCTCCGCGGGCAGCAGGAACGCGGCGGCGAGCGTCACCACGCCGCGTACCCCGGCGGACGACACGGCGGTCACGGTCCGCCAGGTCCACGTGCGGGCCCGCATCCGCGCGGGCCCGTGGTCGAACAGCACCTTCGCGAGCGCCACGGAGGCGAAGCGCGCGGCGGCGAGCACGGCGAGCAGCAGGATCGAGAGCCCGGCGATCGTCCACCCGTCGAGGCTCGACTCCGGCAGCCCGCGCACGATGCCGGCGAGGCTCAGCCCGATGAGGAGGAAGACGGCGTTCTCGAGGAGGAACTGGATCGTCCGCCAGTTCACCGACTCCGCGATGCGCGCCTCGGGCGACTGGATCAGCGGGGAGCGGTAGCCGAGCACGAGCCCGGCGGCGACCACGGCGAGGACGCCGGATCCGCCCAGCTCCTGCGCGGGGATGAAGGCGACGTACGGGATCGCCAGCGACAGGCTCGTGTCGAGCACGGCGGAGCGGAGGAATCGGCGCACCGCGGAGAAGAGGAAGGCGACGGCGAGGCCGATGGCGACGCCCACGAGCACCGCGACGAGGAAGCCGCCCGCGACGTCGACCGGGTGCACGATGCCGACGATCGCGGCGATGGCCGTGTTGAGCGCGACCAGCGCGGTCGCGTCGTTGAGGAGGCTCTCGGTCTCGAGGATCGACATGACGCGCCGGGGGAGCTTCACGCGGCCCGCGACGGCGGACACCGCGACCGCGTCCGTCGGCGCGACGACGGCGCCGAGGGCGAGCGCGGCGGCGAGCCCCACGGCGGGCACGAGCGCCCACAGCGTGAGCCCGAACGCGAGGAGCGTGAACACGACGACGCCCACCGAGAGCACGACGATGCTGTCCCGCCTCGCCCGGATGTCGGCGAGCGGCGTGCGGATCGCCGCCGCGAACAGCAGCGGCGGCAGCAGCCCGTAGAGCACTGCGTCCGGCTCGATCTCGATCTGCGGCACGCCCGGCACGAACGACAGCGCCGCCCCCACCGCGACGAGCGCCACGGGCGCCGACCAGCCCACCCGCCCGGCGAGCCCGGAGACCGTGACGGTCACGACGACGAAGGAGACGACCCAGGCGATGATCTCGGGCATGCGCGGCTTCCGGTCGGGGCGGGTGGGGGTGAGTCGGGTCGCGGCGCGGATCAGCCGGCGCGGATCAGCCGGCGCGGACGCGTGCGCGGGCCGCGTCGAGGTCCCGCGCGTCGAGCCCGTGCCCGCCGGGTCGCACGTGCGACGAGACGTCGGCCCCGCGGGCCGTGGCCTCGCGCACCGTCCGCTCCACGTCGACGAGCGGCGCCATGGCGTCGGCGTCGCCGTTGAGGAGCGTGATCCGCGTGCCCGCGAGGTCGGCGGCCGGCTCGCGGTCGCCGAGCGGCCAGCGGGCGGAGAAGGCGATCACGTCGGGCAGCGCCGTCGAGTGCAGCAGCGTGGTCGCCAGCGCCATGTTCGCCCCGTTCGAGAAGCCGACCGCGAGGACGGCCCGGCCCTCCAGAGCGTAGGCCGCCCGGGCCTCGGCGACCAGGTCGGCGAGCTCGGCCGCGCGCGCGACCACGTCGTCGACGTCGAAGACGCCCTCCGCGTGGCGGCGGAACCAGCGGGCGGCGGATCCCTCGCGCACGCTCCCGCGCGGCGCGAGCACGGGCTGCCCGGGCGCGAGCAGCCGCGCGAGCTCGAGGCCCTGCCGCTCGTCGGCGCCCGTGCCGTGGAGGCCGAGGATCACGGGGCCCGTGTCCGCGCCCGGCTGGAACTCGTGCGGCGTCCGGCCGAGGAGCGCGCTCACGCGACGGATCCGTCGGCCGGCACGGGCTCCTCGTCCGGCAGGCGCAGCGGCGGCACGGCGGCCTCGATGTCGGCGCGGCTGGGCTCGAGCCACGGCGGCAGGCGGAGGCTGCGGCCGAGCTCGAGCAGCGGCTCGTCGATGTCGAAGCCGGGGGTGTCGGTCGCGATCTCGAACAGCACGCCGCCGGGCTCGCGGAAGTAGATGGAGGTGAAGTACTGCCGGTCGAGGATCTGCGTCACCTGGTGCCCGCGATCCGCCAGCTCGTCGCGCCACGCCTGCTGCTCCACGCGGCCGGGCACGCGGAACGCGAGGTGGTGCACGGTGCCGCCCGCGGTGAGGCCCTGCTGCGCGCCCGGGTCGGCGACGAGGTCGACGATCGCGCCGGGCCCGCCGTCGCCCGCGGCGAAGCGGAAGCGGCCGTCGCGCTCGTCCACGAGCCGGAGCCCGAGGTCGTCGGTGAGGACGGACGCCGTGCCCGCGGGATCCCGCACGGTGAGCACCGAGGAGTGCTGGCCGCGGATCGCGTGCTCGGCGGGGACGTCGGCCGAGTCCCACGGCGCGCGCGGGTCGACGACGGAGGAGGCGACGAGGTCGATCTGCAGCCCGTCCGGGTCGCGGAGCGAGAGGCGCTCCTCCGCGGATCCGGTCGACGAGATCGACGAGGCGACGCCGACCTCGCGCAGGTGCTCCGCCCACCAGCCGAGGCTCCCGGCGGGCACCGAGAACGCCGTGGTCGTGGACTGTCCCGCGCCGACGCGGCCCGCGGGCACGCCCCGCCACGGGAAGAAGGTGAGGAGGGATCCGGGCCGGCCCTCGGTGTCGCCGTAGTAGAGGTGGTAGCTGCCGGGACTGTCGAAGTTGACGGTGCGCTTCACGAGCCGGAGGCCCATCGCGCGCACGTAGAAGTCGACGTTCCGCTGGGGGTCGCCGCCGATGGCGGTCACGTGGTGCAGTCCCTGGGTGCTGGCGGTCATGCTGCGCTCCTTCCGCGCGGCCCGGTCGGGCCATGTCCATGCAAACGCATGAGACGCGGGATCATTCCCGCGTGACGCGGGAGGGGAGGCGGATCCGGCGCCACCTCCCCTCCCGCGACCTCGCGCGTCAGTCGTCGAGGTGCGCGACGGCGTGGACCGCCTCCCGGGTGCCCGAGGACTCGCTCGTGGTGCTCGGGATGATCGCGAACGCGATGGTGACCGCCAGCGACGAGACGGCGGCCATCGCGCCGAGGGACAGGCCGGTGATCGCCATGCCCTTGCTCTGCCGGCGACGCACGGCGAGGATCCCGAGCACGACGGCCGCGGCGCCCATGACGATGCCGATCACCGGGGCCAGGCCCGCCAGGAAGGCGAGGATGCCGACGACCAGCGCGGCGATCGCCAGGCCCTGGGGACGGCCTCCGTACGGCGGCGGGCTCGAGGCGATGGGGGAGCCGGCGGGGGCGGGCGGCCCGTAGGGGCCGGGAGAAGGGGGCTGGTGCGGATCCGGGGACGGGTGTCCTGGCTGGTCGGGTGCGGTCATGCCCGCAGCCTCGCAGAGGGGCGGCCGGGCGGACACCCCTTCGCCGGCGGCGCCGTCCTCCGCCTCGCCGCGCGTGCACCCCCACTTCGCGGGCACCCGCGCTCGCCGTCGTCGTCCACGCGCCCCCCTACCCTGGATCACGAGGGGGACGCCCATGGACCTGCGCTGGCTGAGCGCGCCCGACGACGAGGTCGCGGAGGCGATGCGCACGGTGCGGCAGGGCGCCCGCCCGCGGTGGGTGCCGTCGCGGCGCAAGGTGCTCGCGCACGTGAACGACTCGCTCCTCCTCTGGGGCCTCTGCCTCGTCCTCATGTACTGGGGTGTCGTCACCGACGGCGCGGGCGACGGCACCGTCACGCCGTCGACGATCGCGGGGCTCGCGGGGGCGGCCGTGGTCCTCGCCGTCTGGTTCCTCGGATCCCGCCTCCTGCACCGGTGGGCCGCTCGTCCGCCGTCGCCGCGCGCGCGGGGGCGGGAGTGGCGGCAGCACCTCACCGCGCTCGCCAACGGCTTCGAGCCGGATCCGATGGAGGGGCCGTCGTTCCGGGCGCTGATCACCACGGAGACGACGGGCGTCGTCACGATCCCGCGGTTCCGCGCGACCGGAGTCGAGTTCGGGGTCGTGCGGCGCAAGCACGGCTCCCACCGCGGCTGGACCTACGTGGCGCTCGCCCTCCCCGTGAACCTGCCGCACCTCGTCCTCGACGCGACCGCCAACGACCGTCACGGCAGCGACCTGCCGGCCAGCGTGCTGCGGGATCAGCGCCTGTCCCTCGAGGGGGACTTCGACCGCCACTTCCGGCTGTACGCACCCGGCGAGTACGAGCGCGACGCCCTGTACCTGCTCACCCCCGACGTCATGGCCGCGCTCGTCGACGACGCGGCCGACTTCAACGTCGAGGTCATCGACCGGCGCGTCGTGTTCTTCCGCCGGGATCGAGCCGACCACTCGACGCCGGAGCCCTGGGAGGCGGCGGGCCGCATCATCGACGGCGTCGGGCGGCGGCTCCTCCGGCGGGCACGCGTGTACCGCGACGACCGGGTGCTCCTCGGCGACGCGGGTGCGGCCCCATCGCTCCGCGCGGACCGCGACGAGCAGCCGCCGGACCCGCGGATCCCGATCATCGCCGCCGACGGCCGCCGCCTCGACGTGCGGGACCGGCGCACGGGCACGCTCGGCTGCCTGGCCTGGTTCGTGTGGGTGACGTTCCGCTTCCTGCTGCTCTTCGTGCCCGCGGTCTTCGCGTTCGCGGGCTTCATGTCGATCGTGGACGGGCGCTGACGGGCTACGCGCCTCAGCTGGTCGGGGTGGCGCGGTCCGCCCGGCGCAGCGTGAGCGCGTCGAGGGTCGGGCGCCCGTCGAGGAGCAGGCGGAGCGCACCGATCGCGGCCTCTAGCTCGCGTGCATCGAGGGCCCCGCCGATCGCGTCGTGCACGGCGGCCTCGGCGGCGCGCACGTCCGCCACGCGATCCCGGCCCGCGGCGGTGAGGCGGAGCACGACGCTGCGGCGGCTGCGCGGATCCGCATCGCGGTGCACGAGGCCCCGGCGCACGAGCGCGTCGACGAGACGGCTGGGCGAGCCGGCCTCGCAGACCAGCCGCGCACCCAGCGCCGCAAGGCTGATCCCGGGCGCCTCGTCGAGCACGACGACCGCCTCCGCCTGCGCGGGCGTCAGGCCGGTGGATCCGAGCGCGGCCGCGTACGCACGCGCCCCCTCGCGCTGCGCCCCGAGGATCAGGTAGCGCAGCTCCTCGGCCGGGCTCACGCGGCGCCCGCCGGAGCGCCCGCGGCGACCTCGGCATGCACGAACGCGTCCACCGCGTCCGCGTACCGCTGGGGGTGCGTGAACCGGAGCATGTGCCCGGTGCCGGCGAGCACCAGCTCGCGAGCGTGCGGCAGCCCAATGCGGAGGGCCGCGGCCGCGGCGGGTCCGACCAGCCGGTCGTCCTCGGGCGTGAGGAGCAGCGTCGGCACGTCGATCCGGTCGAGGCGCGCCCGCACGTCGAACCCGGCGACCGCGGCCACGCGGTTCGCGTAGGCGACCGCCGGTGTGTGCACGCGGAACAGCTCCCGGTAGTCGCGGCGCTTCAGCGGGTTCGGGGCGGACGCGTCGAGGCGCGAGGCGAGCTGCGCGGCGTGGAAGCGGAGGATCCCCTGCTCGTAGGCGACGCGCGGCACGTGGCGGGCGAGCGCGGCCGCGCGGGTCTTCCAGGCGGGGGTCGGATCCGATGCGAAGCCTCCCGAGAGCACGAGCCCGGCGAGCCCGGCCGGTCGGCGGAGCGCGAGCGCGAGGCTCACAACGGCGCCGAAGGAGTCGCCCACGAGCACGTAGCTCGGGAGGTCGGCGACCGTGTCCTCGAGCGCGTCGGCCGCCTCCTCGACTGTCGTGGCGTCGTCCGGCAGACGGAGCGTGAGCGTCGGATGCGCGGCGAGCGCCGCCAGGGGGCCGAAGTCCCACGGCGCACCGGAGAAGCAGGGGACGCCGACGAGGACGGGCGGGGATGCGATAGATGACATGTCATCAATCTAGGGGCGTCGGCGCCCGCCCGGCAGCCCCCGTCGGGGGAGCGTCACGCGTCGGCCCCCGAGACGATCAGCCGCCGACGGCCCGCCGCACCAGCTCAGCCACGCGCTCCTCGTTGGCGGGATCCACCGCGGTCAGGGCGTACGAGGTCGCCCACATGGTGCCCTCGTCGAGGCGCGCCGGATCCTGGAAGCCGAGCGTCGAGTACCGCGTCCCGAACTTCGATCCCGGCTGGAAGAACACGACCGGCTTGCCGTCGGCGTCCGCGTAGGCCGGGAAGCCGTACCAGGTCTTGGGCGCGAGGCCGGGCGCGTGCTCGAGCACGATGCCGTGCAGCCACTCGGCGATCGCCCGTTCCTCGGGCGGCATCGCGGCGAACGCGTCGAGCACGCCCTGCAGCGCCGCGGCCTGCTTGTCGGCGGCCTTCTGCAGCTTCGCCTCCTCGCGCAGCTCGCGGGCCCGCTGCTTCATCGCGTCGCGCTCGTCCTTCGAGAAACCGCTGTCGGTCATGTCCGCTCCCTGCTCGGTGGTGTGACTGGAGCGTGACAGGCGGCGGGGGAGCCGACAAGCGCCCCGCGGATCCGCACCCCGGCCGGACGGCGTACCGTCGGACCATGAGCACCCACGAGCAGGACCAGCCCATCATGGACGGCGCCGGCGAGGCGACCGCGGACGAGAAGCGCGCCGGTCTCGCCGAGCAGGTCGCGTACGACCACAGGGACGACGGATCCGAGGCCATGGCCGCCGACCTCGACCGCCGCACCGAGGACGCCGGCCTCGGCGAGGGCCCGGCCGATCCGGCGGCGACGCAGGCGACCTCCACCGGCCGCGACGGCGTCGACGGCGAGGCCGACGCGGAGGTCGACGGCCCTCACCCCGCCTGACCCCGTCGACACGCCCGCGAGGAGCCGCCCGGAATGCCCGGGCGGCTCCTCGCCGTTGGGGCAGGGGATGACCGAGATCCGAGAGACCCCCGTCCCCACGCCCGCACCCTCCGCCGCCCCGCGGTCCGACGGCACCGGCCGCACGGCCCTCGTCGTCGGCGCCACCGGCATCAGCGGATCCGCGCTGGTCGACCAGCTCACCGCCGAGGGCTGGGACGTGCTCGCGCTCAGCCGCCGCGCCGGAGCCGACCGCCCGGGTGTCCGCTGGATCAGCGCCGACCTCCGCTCCGCCGACGACCTGCGCCGCGCGCTCGCCGGAGAGCAGCCCACGCACGTGTTCTTCACGGCGTGGTCGCGCCAGGCCACCGAGCAGGAGAACATCGACGTCAACGGCGGAATGGTCCGCGACCTCCTGGCCGCCCTCGACGGCGCGCCCGTCGAGCACGCCGCCCTCGTCACCGGCCTCAAGCACTACCTCGGCCCGTTCGAGGCGTACGGGCAGGGCAACATGCCCGACACCCCGTTCCACGAGGAGGAGGAGCGCCTCGACGCGCCCAACTTCTACTACGCGCAGGAGGACGAGCTGTTCGCGGCCGCGTCCCGCCAGGGCTTCACGTGGTCGGTGCACCGCTCGCACACGGTCATCGGGCACGCGGTCGGCAACCAGATGAACATGGGCCTGACCCTCGCCGTGTACGGATCCATCTGCCGCGCCCTCGGCCTCCCCTTCGTCTTCCCGGGCAGCGCGACCCAGTGGGACGGCCTCACCGACGTCACCGACGCGACGGTGCTCGCCGACCAGATGGTCTGGGCGTCCACCACCGAGGCGGGCCGCGACGAGGCGTTCAACGTCGTCAACGGCGACGTGTTCCGCTGGCGTTGGATGTGGCCGCGCCTCGCGGCGTACTTCGGCGTCGAGCCCGTCGGCTTCGAGGACGCGCCCCGCCCGCTCGAGCAGCAGATGGCCGGCTACGAGGACGAGTGGGCGCGCATCGCCCGCGAGGCCGGGCTCGCGGAGTCCGACCTGAACCGCATCGCCTCGTGGTGGCACACGGACGCCGACCTCGGCCGCGACATCGAGGTGGTCACCGACATCAGCAAGAGCCGGCTCGCGGGGTTCCACACGCACCACCGCACGCTCGACAGCTTCCTCGGGCTGTTCGACCGCTACCGCGCCGAGGGGCTCATCCCGCGCTGACCGATGCGGCGGGTCCCGCGGCCGGGCGGCCGTACGCCAGGCGGCGGATCGCCCACTCGGCGGGACCCGCCCGGCCGGCGCGCTCCAGCGCCACCGCGACCGCCACGGTGACGAGCCACACGCCGATCGCGATCAACGCGATGCGGGCGGTCCCCGCGCCCACGCCGAGCCCGAGCGACCACGGCTCCAGCAGGATCGCGAACAGCAGCGACTGCAGCAGGTAGCACGTCATCGAGCGGCGGCCCACGGCCACGAGGGCGCGGAGCACGGGACCCGGCGCCGGATCCCCGCGCCGGGCCCGCGCCGCGACCGCCCAGCCCACGAGGCCGAGCAGCCCG
>NZ_QWGT01000109.1 GCF_003576405.1 Clavibacter lycopersici | reverse complement strand
GCCCGCCGCGTGCTTCACGAGCCCGAGCAGGTTGGATCCCGTCTGCACCAGTGGCCGGCGGACGTCGTGCTCGCCGAGCCCGTCGAGCTTCCACACGAGCGCCTCCCGCGCGAGGCGGAGGTGGCGGACGAGGTCGTCCCGGACGGCGTCGTCGCCGACTGCGCCCTCTCCGGACGGGGGCGTGGATGCGGGCTGCGCTGCGGTCATGCCGCGAGCATCCCAGGCACCTCCGACGCGCGTCCAGCCCGCAGGCCGCGCCAGACACCTGAAGGGGGGTGGCGTCCGGGACAGATCCCGCCCCATCGCCCGGGAGGATGGACGAGGGCATCTGCCCCGACGAGAGGGCCGCATGACCACCGACGACACGAGCGCGCATCACTCCGCCCCTCCACACGCGGATTCCGACCACGGGACGCGCGAGCTGCTGCTCGGGGGCTGTCGCGCGATCGCCGCCGGGATCGTCGAGGTCGTGACGCGGAGGCGCCGCCGGGTGGCTCTCTCCGCGGCCCTCGTGGTCGGCGTCGGCACGGCCCTGCTGTTCCGTTCCCTGCTCATCGGCGCTGACGACACCGACGGGGACGAGACGGCCCTCGCGGCTGCTCTCGGCCTCGTGCTCGGTTCGCTGGCGGGCGCGATCCCCCTGACGGCGTGGCTCACGCGCGCCTCGCGTCGCATCGGCTCCGCCACCGGAGCCCACCCGCACTGGAGGGACTCCGCGCTCCTGAAGCGGTCCGTGGACTCCCGAGGCCGCGTCACCCTCGCGCCGGGCTCGGCGGAGCGGGTAGCCGTCGAGTCTCGCCGGGCCATCGCCTCCGGCGCAGTCGGCGTCCCCATGTCCGTGATCCTGGTCGTCGCCGCGCTCCTCGCGACCCCCGTCCTGCTGTTCTCCGGGGTGACGGCCATCCAGATGCTCCTCGTGCCCTTCTACGCGCTGGTCTCCGCGTCGACCCTCTACGTGCAGTCCCTCGCCGCCGGCCGCATGGCCCTCCTCCGCGACGCCGCAGACGCCGAGCTCGCGCTCCCCGAGTCCGAGCGCAGCATCGCCCCGCCCGTCGACCCGCCGCACGGCAGCCGCCTGCCCTGACGAGCGGCACGTCCAGCGAGTTCCCCCGCACGGGGAATACGGTGGACGGCATGAAGGCGCTCCAGTACACCCGCATCGGATCCCACCCCGAGGTCGTCGAGATCGAGAAGCCCGTGCCCGGGCCCGGTCAGGTCCTCCTCCGCGTCACCGCCGCCGGCGTGTGCCACTCGGACGAGTACGTGATGGGCCTCTCGGAGGAGGAGTACCGCGCCGCCGGCTACCCGCTGCCCCTGACGCTCGGCCACGAGGGCGCGGGCGTCGTCGAGGAGCTGGGCGCGGGCGTCGAGCACCTCGCCGCCGGCGACGCCGTGGCGGTCTACGGGCCCTGGGGCTGCGGTCGCTGCCACGCGTGCGCCGAGGGCCGCGAGAACTACTGCGAGAACGCGGCTGCCGAGGGGATCCAGCCTCCCGGGCTCGGTGCGCCCGGCGCCATGGCCGAGTACATGATCGTCGACGACCCGCGCCACCTCGTGCCGCTCGGCGACCTCGACCCGGTCGAGAACGTCTCGCTCACGGACGCGGGCCTCACCCCGTACCACGCCATCAAGACGTCGCTGCCGAAGCTCGGCGCGGGCACGTACGCGGTCGTCATCGGCACGGGCGGACTGGGGCACGTCGGGATCCAGATCCTCCGCGCGCTCAGCGGCGCCACCGTCATCGCGCTCGACGTCACCGACGAGAAGCTCGAGCTCGCGCGCCACGTCGGGGCGCACCACACGGTGATCAGCGACCAGGACGCCGCCGATGGCATCCGCGCGATCACGGGCGGCCGCGGCGTGCAGGCCGTCTTCGACTTCGTCGGCGCGGACCCGACCATGGCGACGGCCCTGCAGGTCGTCGAGCCCGCCGGTGACGTGACCATCGTCGGCATCGGCGGCGGCACGATGGAGGTCGGCTTCGGGAGCATCGCGTTCGACGCCGCCGTGCGGATCCCCTACTGGGGCAGCCGCTCCGAGCTCATCGAGGTGCTCGATCTCGCGCGCTCCGGCCAGGTCACCGTCGAGACGCAGCGCTACGCGCTCGAGGACGGGCCGGACGCCTACGCCGCGCTCGCGGCGGGAACCGTACGGGGCCGCGCGGTCATCGTGCCGAAGCTCCCCAGCAGCTCGTAACCCCCGGCATCCCGGGGCGATGTCCGACTCCGACAGCGACACGCCGACCGCGCTGTGAGTATCCCTGGTGCGACGGCGTCGGCCCCATGGCAGGCTGTGACGTGGTCGCCCCAGAACCCGGCGCCGCGTCGCATCCCCGTGCGACGACGACAGACAGCGGCTCGCCGAGGCGGCCCGCTCCACCTGGCCGAGAGGCCACGGACGAACGAGCTGACCATGACAGACACCACCGCAGCCCCCCGGATCGTGCTGACCCGACCCAAGCGCGGAGGCGGGGCCAACCCCACCACCGAGTACTCGGGGCTCCTCAACACGGTTCGCGACGCAGGTCTCCTGAACCGCCGCGTCGGCTTCTACGTGCTCATGTTCGCCGGCATCACCGCAGCCCTGGTGGGCCTCGGCGTCGGCTTCGTGCTCCTCGGCGACAGCTGGTTCCAGCTGCTCATCGCCGCGGGCCTCGGCATCATCTTCACCCAGTTCGCCTTCCTCGCCCACGAGGCCTCGCACCGCCAGGTGTTCGAGTCGGGCAAGGCCAACGACATCGCGGGCCGCACGCTCGCCAACCTCTTCGTCGGCATCAGCTACTCGTGGTGGATGACCAAGCACTCGCGTCACCACGCGAACCCGAACGTCATGGGCAAGGACCCCGACATCGAGCGCGACGTCATCTCCTTCACCACCGAGGACGCCGCCCGCGCCAAGGGCATCTACGGCTGGTTCACGCGCCACCAGGGCTACGCCTTCTTCCCGATCCTCATGTTCGAGGGCCTCAACCTGCACGTCCACGGCTTCCGCACCGTCTTCGGACGCGGCAAGGTCGACAAGCGCTGGCTCGAGATCTCGATGCTCTCCACGCGCATCATCGCCTACCTGGCCGTCGTCTTCTTCTTCCTCCCCCTCGGCATGGCCTTCGCCTTCGTCGGCGTGCAGCTCGCGGTGTTCGGCGTGTACATGGGCGCCTCGTTCGCCCCGAACCACAAGGGCATGCCCGTGCTGCCGAAGGACTCCAAGGTCGACTTCCTGCGCCGCCAGGTCCTCACCTCGCGCAACATCAGGAGCACGTGGCTGACCGACATCTACATGGGCGGCCTCAACTACCAGATCGAGCACCACCTCTTCCCGAACATGCCCCGACCGGCGCTGAAGAAGGCCCAGGTCATCGCGAAGGAGTACTGCGCGACGCACAACATCCCGTACACGGAGACCACGCTGCTGGCCTCCTACGGCATCGTCATCGCCTACCTCAACCGCGTGGGCCTCTCGGCCGGCGGCGACCCGTTCGACTGCCCCGCATCGGCGGCGTTCGGCCGCTGATCCCGGCACCCCGCACCATCCGACGCCTCCCGCTCGCGCCGCCCTCCCGGGCCGCGACCGGGAGGCGTCGTCGTGCGGGGGCGAGCGTCCCGACTAGCGCCTGCCCCAGTCCCACGACGGCGAGCTGAGGAGACCCTGCCCCTGCAGCACGGTCTCGCCGTACGGCTTCTCCAGCACCAGCTCCCCTGCCGCGGCGTGTTCCGACACGGCCGCAGCCAGTCCCGGGGCGTGCGTCACCACGAGGATCTGCACGTCGCGCGACGCCGCCGCGATGAGCTCTCCGAGCGCGGGCAGCAGATCCCGGTGCAGGCTCGTCTCCGGCTCGTTGAGCACCATGAGCTCGGGCGGCTCCGTGGTGAGCAGCGCGGCCGTGAGCATGAGCATGCGCAGCGTGCCGTCCGAGAGTTCGGCGGCGTCGAGGACGCGGAGGATGCCGGGCTGCCGGAGGCCGAGCGACATGACGCCCTCCTGCGAGCGGATCACGATGGTGGAGCCGGGGAACGCCCGGTCGACCAGGGCGTCGAGCGCCTCGCCGTCCCCCCACTCCCGGATGGTCTGCACAGCAGCCGCGAGATCCGAGCCGTCGCTCGCGAGCACGGGCGTGCGGGTGCCGACGCGGGGCCGACGGGCGGGAGCGTCGGCGTCGGTGCGGAGGTGGTCGTAGAACCGCCAGCCGCTCATGCGCCGCCGGAGGATCATCGCCTCCGGGCTGGTGACGGCGTCGGCCACCTCGCTGAGGACGCTGAGGTGCGGCGGCACCATGGCGGGGACGTGCATCCACCCGTCGCCCTCGTCGCGGACGCGCACGTCCTGCCAGCGGCGCTCCAGCACCAGCGAGCGGGGGCGCGCCACCGGCCCGCTGAAGACCAGCTCGCGCTTGATCTCCGGATCACGGCCGAACATGGTGGGCGGCAGTGCGCTCGGATCGCGCTGCGGGATGCCCAGGTCGACGAGGTAGCCGAGGTCGTCGCCCGCGAAGCCCAGCCGCAGCGCGATGGGGCCCTTCCGCATGGTGCCCTGCACCTCGTGCTCCCCGTCGCGCATCGCGCGACTGAGCCCCTCGGGGCCGGCCCACAGCACCGCCTCGAGGCCGCCCTCGCGCGCGAGGGCGCCGACCGCCCCGCCCTGCGCCATGTCGGAGATCAGGCGCAGGGCCCGGTACACGTTGGACTTGCCGCTCCCGTTGGCGCCGGTGACGACGTCGAGGCCCGTGAGCGGGAGCGCCAGGTCGCGGACGGAGCGGTAGCCGGAGACGGCGAGGGTGCGGATCATGCCGCGACCCTCCCACGTGCCGCCGACAGCGCCACGGGAGCGCGGGTCAGGCGTCCTGCGGCACCCGCACGGTGAGGCCGCCGGGGAGCACCTGGATCTTGAAGCCCACGGCCCGGCCGAAGGGATCGCCGTCGAGCTCGATGTCCTCCTCCTTCTCGAGGCGGACGACGACCTCCTCGGCCGTCCGGTACTCGAGCGCGCGGACCTCCTTCTCGGGGCCCATGAGACGGCGGCCCGCGGCGGTGCGGCGGACGACGCCGTTCTCCCACGCGACCTTGAGCCAGATCTGGATCCAGCCGAGGATGCCCTCGGGGCGCATGAGGACGACGTCGAGGATCCCGTCGTCGACCGCGGCGTCCGGCAGCAGCAGGATGTTGGCGGGCAGCGATCCGCAGTTGCCGACGATGAGCGTGTGCGCGCGGCGACGGTGGACGCTGCGGCCGTCGAGCCGGTACCGCAGGCGCAGCTGGTCGCGGTCGCGGAGCGCCTTGAAGATCGCGTCGACGTAGGCGAGCCAGCCGACCCTCTTCTTCAGCTCCGAGTCGGTGTTGGCGAGCATCTTGGCGTCGATGCCGACGCCCGCCATCACCACGAACACGTGCTTGTCGCGGGTCTCGTCCTCGCGCAGGATCTCGATGGCGGCGAGGTCCACCGAGCGGTCGTGGCCGGAGAACGCCGCCTCCAGCGAGTGGTCCACGTCGTTGAGCGTGAGCTTGAGGTTGCGGGCCAGGAGGTTGCCGGTGCCGGAGGGCAGGAGGCCGAGAGAGACGCCGGATCCGGACATGCCCTCCGCCACGGCACGGACCGTGCCGTCGCCGCCGGCCGCGATGACCATGTCGACGCCGTGCGAGAGGGCCTCCTCCGCGGCGCCCTTGCCCGGGTCGTCCTCGCTGGTCTCGAACCAGAGGGTCTCCTGCCATCCGGCGACGCCCGCCGCATGGGCGACCTTGGTCTTGAGGGACGCGAGGTCGACCTTGATGGGGTTGTAGACGACGGCGGCACGACGGCCCGACCCGTCGTTCGACGCGGGCGAGGGTGCGGAGGCGGGGGTGGAGGTCGTCATCATGGTCACCCTACCGACGCGCGCGGCCCGCGGCCCGGTCGGGAGCCCCCGCGTGCGCCCGACGGCCCGGGACGACGGAGCCGACCCGCGCGCAGGGCGCGGGTTGGCTTCGTGGTGGTGCTGTCGGCGTCAGGAGCGCCGGGCCTCGTCCTCGTCGCCGAGGGGCTCGCGGAGCTCCGCCTCCTCGGGCTCGACCGGGTCGACCGAGAGCTGGAAGTGGTCGCCGTGCTGCTCGACGCCGTTGACGACGGCGTCGCGCATCATCTCGACCGCGACCTGGCGGCGCACGATGAGCGGATCCGTGCGCAGCTCCTTCCAGAGCGCGTAGCAGGCCACGAGCATCACGATCACGAACGGCAGCGACGCCACGACCGTGAGGTTCTGCAGGCCGGTGAGGGCCTCGGTGCCTCCCCCGCCGATGGCGAGCATGATCGCGGCGACCGCGCCCATGACGACGCCCCAGAACACGACGACCTTGCGGCTCGGGTGGAGCGCGCCGCGCTGCGAGAGCGTCCCCATCACGATCGACGCCGAGTCGGCGCCCGAGACGAAGAAGATCGCGACGAGCAGCATCACGAGGATGGTGCTGACGCCGGCGAGCGGGTAGTGCTCCAGCAGCTGGAACAGGGTGTTGTCGCTCACCACGGCGCCGTCGACGGTCATGTCGCCGTCGGTCTGCTGCGCGTGGATGGCGGATCCGCCGAAGATCGAGAACCAGATGAGGGCCACGATGCTGGGCGCGAGGAGCACGCCGACCACGAACTCGCGGATGGTGCGGCCACGGCTGATGCGCGCGATGAACATGCCGACGAACGGCGTCCACGAGATCCACCAGGCCCAGTAGAAGACCGTCCAGCTGGAGAGCCAGGCGCTCATCTCGTCGCCGCCGGTCGCCGCCGTGCGCGACGCCATCTCGGTCATGTCGCCGAGGTACGCGCCGAGCGTGGCGGGGATGAGGTTCAGGACGAGGAGCGTCGGGCCGACGACGAACACGAACACGGCGAGCACGACGGCCAGCACCATGTTGATGTTCGAGAGCCACTGGATGCCGCGCGCGATGCCCGAGACGGCCGAGAAGATGAACGCGATCGTGAGCACGACGATGATGCCGATGAGGAGCGGGGCCGTGGCCTCGTCCACCCAGCCGTTGAACTCCAGGCCCGCGCCGATCTGCGTCGCGCCGATGCCGAGCGAGGCCGCCGAGCCGAACAGCGTGGCGAAGATCGCGAGCATGTCGATGACGCGGCCCGCCCAGCCCTCGGTGCGCTTGGTGCCGAGCAGCGGCTGGAAGATGGAGGAGAAGAGCTGCTTGCGGCCCTTCCGGAAGGTGCCGTAGCCGATCGCGATGCCGGCGACCGCGTAGATCGCCCAGGGGTGGAGGCCCCAGTGGAACATCGCGGTGGCCATGGCCGTGCGGATCGCCGCCTCCGACTCCGGCTGCGTGGTGCCGGGCGGCGGGTTGACGAAGAAGCTCAGCGGCTCGGCGGCGCCGAAGAACATGAGGCCGATGCCCATGCCCGCGCTGAACATCATCGCGATCCACGAGACCGTCTTGAACTGCGGCTTCTCGTCGTCCGCGCCGAGCTTGATGCGGCCGTAGCGGCTCGCGGCCAGCCAGACGACGAAGATCACGAAGAAGCTCGCGGCCAGCACGAACAGCCAGCCCGTCTGGTTGATGACCCAGCTCTGCGCGGAGCCCGAGACGGACGCCAGCCCGTCCGTGCTCACGATGCCCCACACGACGAAGCCGACCGCGAGGACGGCCGTGACGCCGAAGACGAGACGGTCGATCTTCGGGTGCTCGGGCTCGTACAGGTCGACGGACCCGGTGAAGCGGGCCTCGAGGAGGCGGTGGTCGGAGTGGTCGCGGCGAGGCGGCCGGGTCCCGTCGGGACCCGATCTGCGCTTCGGGACCAGACGGTCGAGGAGGCGTTCTGCGGACGTGCGCGTGGAGGACATGGAGGGGATGGGCTCCTGTGGGGTCGAGTGGCGATGCGTCGCCGGCAGGGGGCCCGCGAGCGACCGGCCGAGTCTAGGCGGCGACCGCGGGATCGGTCGATTCGCCCTCGGCCCTTGCCATCGGCTATGAGGAGGGCTAGGCGCCGGTCCGATCCCCGCCGAGCGGGAGGGTGGCGGCCACGCGCGTGCCGTGGCCGAGCCGGCTCGCCATGCGCAGGGACCCGCCGTGCGCCGCGACCGTGCGCTCGGCGATCGACAGGCCGAGGCCGAGGCCGGGGAGGGCGCCGTCGCGGGCGGACTGCGCGCGGAAGAAGCGGTCGAAGACGTGACGCTGGTCCTCCTCGCTGACGCCGACGCCCGTGTCGGCCACGGAGAGCGCGACGTCATCCCCCTCCCGCGCGAGGACGACGTCGATCCGGCCCGACGGTGTGAACGCGAGTGCGTTGGACACCAGGGCCTCGACGACCTGGGTGAGCCGCTCCGCGTCGCCGTCCAGCACGATCCCGGGCTCGAGCCGCGCCTCCAGCACCAGGCCGCGCTCGGTGGCGCGCGCCGCCGCCGGGCGCACGACGGACTCGACCAGGGTCGTCATGTCCACCGGTCCGCGACTGAGGGCCGGGGCGTGGTCGGCGCCCGCGAGGAGCGATCCGATGATGGCCGACAGCTGCGCCACGTTCCGCTGGATCACCGCGAGCTCCTCGTGGATGCCCAGCTCGGCGGGATCGTGCAGCTCGTCGAGGAGGTCGAGGTAGCCGACGATGCTGGTGAGCGGCGTCCGGAGCTCGTGGGACACGGTGGCCAGGAACTCGTCGCGCACCTGCACGGCCTGCGCGAGGTCGGTCACGTCGTAGGCGCCGAGCACCGTGCCGGTCAGCTGGCCGGGCCGTCGTCCGATCGGTCGCACGCTGAGCACGAGGGCGCGCTGGTTGCCGGGCTCCCCCACCCAGTAGACGGGACCGTGCACCTTGTCGGCGTAGACCGCCTCCATCAGCACCTTGCCCTCGCGCGCCACCGGCGTGACGCGGTCGGATCCGTAGACGGACGTGGCCATGCCGGTCTCGTGGTCGTAGCCCGCGATCTCGAGGAGCGTGCGCACCGCGGCGTTGCGGATCACCGGACGGTCGTCCGCGTCGAAGAAGACGATGCCCACGTCGACGGCGTCCGCGACGTCGCGGATGGTCGCGGTCTGCTCGCGGGACTCCGCGAGGAGCCTGGCCTGGGCCGCGGTCGCCTCCGCGAGCTCGCGCTGGGCGCGGCGCAGCATCGCCGCCGCCTGCGCGGCCGCGCCGACCAGGAGGGCCGTGAGGAGCAGGCCGCCGACGAGGT
>NZ_QWGT01000108.1 GCF_003576405.1 Clavibacter lycopersici | reverse complement strand
CGGACGCGCCGACCGCGAGCGTGAGGCGGCCGGCGCCGACGCGCAGGGCGGCGAGGCCGGAGATCATGGCGGCGCCGGGGGAGCGCAGGGCCCCGCCGACGACCACGACCTGGCCGCGCCCGTACTTGGATCCGGTCGCCTGCGGCAGGGCCCACTCGCGCAGCGCGGCCGGGGTCACCACCTCCGCGGGCCCGTCGGGCCGCGCGTCATCGCCGTCGGTCATCGGGTTCTCCTCCGTGCTGGGTGACGGGGGCGCCGTGCCCGTCGAGGTGGTCCGTGGCCGAGAAGGTCCGGAGGGTCCACGGGCCGCGCGGGGCGGACCGCTCGAGGATCGTGACGGAGGCGTTCGCCACGGTGTGCTGCGCCTGGAACGCGAGCAGCTCGGCCTCGGTGAGCCCGAGGCCGACGTAGAGGAAGAGCATGACCACGGCGTCGTGCGTCGTGATGAGGGCGCGGCCGTCGGCGGTCTCGACCTCGGGGTCCTGCAGGAACGAGCGGATCCGCAGCGCCACGTCGGCCCACGACTCCCCGCCCGGCGGTCGGTAGGAGAGCTTGCCGAGCCAGCGGCGACGGTCGTCCTCGTCGGGGTGCCGGGCGGCGACGCCGCGGGAGGTGAGGAGGTCGAGGATCCCGAGCTCGCGGTCGCGCAGGCGCTCGTCGGCCCGGACCTCCGCGTCGATGCCGGCCTCGGCCAGCGCGACCGCGGCCGTGGTCCTCGCCCGCAGGTAGTGGGACGACCACACGGCCGTCGGCACGTCCGACCGGGTCGCGAGCCAGCGGCCGAGCGCGCGCGCCTGCGCCTTCCCGGTGTCGGAGAGCGGCACGTCCGGATCCCGGTGGTCGACCCGGATCACCTCGGCCCCCTCGCGGTCGGCCCGGCTCGCGGCGACGTTGGCCGTGCTCTCGCCGTGGCGCACGAGCCACAGTTCGGTGAGGCCGGTCACGACGGGCCCACGGCGCGGGCCGCGGCGACGGCGGCGCGGATCCCGTTGGTCCAGGGCGCGCCGTGCCCCGGCAGCACGATGCGCGCGTCGGTCTCCTCGAGGGCCTGGAGCGAGCGGAGGGCGCGACCGCTGTCCGCGGTGGCGGCGCCCGCGACGATGCGGCAGCCGGTGCGACCGGTGTACGGATCCAGCGTCACGAGCGCGTCGCCCGTGATGAGCGCGTCGCGGTCGGGCAGGTGCAGGGCGACGTGGCCGTCGGTGTGGCCGGGGGTGGGGATCGCGACGGGTCGGCCGGGCACGTCGAGCGGCCCGGCGGCGATGTCCGCGGTGGCCTCCACGCCCTCGACGCGCAGGGCGCCTGCAGCCGCCATCGCGGCGACCACGGGGATCGCGCGTCCGTACCGCAGCGGGTACGCGAACGGCGTGCGCTCGCGGCGGTACGAGTAGGGGTGGCGGGCGATCGCCGCGTCGCCCGGGTGCACGTGCACCGGCACGCCGAGCTCGCGGGCGGCGCGGGCCGCGGATCCCACGTGGTCGAAGTGCCCGTGCGTCAGCACGACGGCGCGCACGTCGTCGGGGGTGCGGCCGATCGCCACGAGCGCGCGAAGCAGGTGCGGCCAGGTGGCGGGGAACGCCGTGTCGACGAGGGTGACGCCGTCGTCGCCCTCGATCAGGTACAGGTTCACGTGCGCGTGGGCGAGCAGGTGGACGCCGGGGGCCACGTCGCGCGTGAGCACGGCGGACGAGGGTCGGGGCGGTGTGCCGGTGCGGATCATGCGGTCCTCTCGGTCGGTGCGCCCGCGGGCTGCGGATCCGGGTCGCGGGGATCCGGGCGGCGGACGCGGGCGGGCGGCCGACCCTGGATGGTCGGCCGCCCGGTCGTGCGTCCCGGATCACTCCGGGGTGACGGCGTCCTTCACGGCGCTCGCGGCCTTCTTCAGCAGCCCTGCGTCCTTCGGCGGGATCGTGCCGTGCAGGAGCGGGTTGCCGATGGGCGGGGCGGGCATCGGCACCGAGGAGGTCGGGCCGTCGTGGTACGTGAACGTGCCCTTGCCGTCGGGCGCGGGGCCGGACGCCCACGAGCCCTCCTTGGCGGCGGGGCCGTCCGAGAAGTTGAGGTACTGGTACGACACCTCGCGGTCCTCGAGCTCGAGGGGGAAGTCGCTCGGGACCGGCAGGTCCTCCGTGCCCTCCGCGCGCAGCTCCGCGATCGCGGCTGTCCACTGGTTCTGGTGCATGGTGTCGCGCGCGAGCAGGAAGGAGAGGAGGTCCTTCACGCCCTTGTCGTCGGTCATGTGGTAGAGCCGCGCCACCTGGATCCGGCCCTGCATCTCGGCGTTCGCGTTGGCCGTGAAGTCGGCGAGCAGGTTGCCGCTGCACGTGACGAAGGATCCCTGCCACGGGTTCCCGTTGCTGTCGACGGGGCGCGCGCCGGCGCCCGCGACGATGGCGTGCTGGATGTCGCTCCCTCCGATGACGGCCGCGAGGGTCGGGTCCTTCATCGCCTCCTCGGTCTCCTCGACCGGCGCGGTCTCGAGCAGCTTGGCGATCATGATCGCGAGCATCTCGACGTGGCCGAACTCCTCCGCGCCGATGCCGTAGAGCATGTCGCGGTACTTGCCGGGGAGCTTCGAGTTCCAGGACTGGAAGCCGTACTGCATGGCCACGGAGATCTCGCCGTACTGGCCGCCGAGCACCTCCTGGAGGTGGCGGGCGTAGATGGGGTCGGGCTTGTCGGGCGTCGCGCTGTGCTGCAGCTCCTGCTTGTGGAAGAACATGGAGGGGTCTCTCCTCGTCGTCGTCGGCGTCGCGGTCGGTGCGACCGCGGCTGTCCATCGACCGTCCGCCGGTCGGAGGCGGAGCGCCTACCCCCTTGACAGACGCCGAGCAGGTCGGGCCGGGCGCGTCGGTGACGTGATCCGGGCCGCGGGCCGCCCCCGTCCGGCGTCCCTCCTCGCCCCCGTCCACTACCACATGCGCATCCGTCTGCTCGACGAGCCGGATTCCGGCGGCAACGCTGGCATAGTGGGTGGGCACGGCCGAAGCTCAGCGCCGCTCTCTGGCCCCCTCTCCGTCGGCGCGGGGCCCGAGAGCTCATGAGGGGGACACGGGATCGATCATGGGCACGTTCAAGTACGACTCGACGCTGACGGCGGAGTTCGACGACCGCCTGCTGGCGCACCTGCAGCTCGTCATCGGCGCGAAGCTGCGCCGTGGGGAGAACTTCTACTTCTCCTGGCGCGACGACGTCGAGGTGGGCGACGGGCGCACCACCATCTGGATGCACAACTCGCTGCCGCTGGTCTTCAAGTACCACGGCAGCCGCGTGCCCCCCATCAACCGCAAGTGGGTGGATGCGTTGATGACCACGGCGAACAGCCCCGGCGGCCTGCTCATCATGCGCGAGCCCCCGGAGGACGAGCCGCGCGACGACGCGCGGTGACCGCGCACCGACAGCGCACTCACCGCGAACTACGGCGGCGAGCACCCCGCCGCTAGTCCGGGCCCGTTCCCCCTGTCAACCCCCGGGAGTCCATTGGGGCGGATCCACCGCGGCTGGCATCGTGGGGCCGGGTCACGCGGGCGCGTCACCCGGGAGAGGGACGCGATGCACGACACCGGCGCCGACGACGTGGGCGACCTCGTCCAGTCGTCCGCGAGCGAGTCGCTCCCCTCGCGCCCCGAGGGTCCCCGCCGCAGCCCGACCGAGCAGGCCCGGTTCGTGGCCGGCTACTTCGGCTGGTCGATCACCGGCGACGCCATCCGCGGCACCGACGACGCGGTCGCGCTCTACATCGAGGACCTCGCGGTCGCGCTCGGCGAGCTGGGCTGGATCTCCGCCGCGGGCATCCACTGGGACCGCCTGCCCTACGGCGAGGACGAGGCGGCGGAGGCCCTGCGCGCCGTGCAGCGCACCCACGGCTGGGACGTCTGAGCCCACCCGTTGCCGCGGATCCGCCGCGGGACATGACGTGACCCTGTGCATTTCCCCGGTTGGGGAGCACACTGTGGGCACGAGGCCGACACGGGCTCGGGCGCTTGAGGGTTGTCGAGAGTCCTCCTATGCAGTCCGGACCGTCATCCCGGCCCTCGAGATCCGCCCCGGGGCGGTCGTGTCGTGGACGACCGACTCCCGGGGCGGATCGTGCGAGCGGCCCCGGCGACCCGACCCCGGCGACCCAGCCTGCGTCTCCCGTCGCCGCCCGTCGCCGCGCCCGGGCGCCCCCGCTCCCTGGACGAGGCCTGACCTTCGCTTGGCGGACAGCCCCCGAGGGCGTTGTGTGGACGAGCGCGCATCCCACGAGGATCCGCGCCCGAGAGCGAAGGAGCACCATGAAGGCACTCACCTGGCAGGGCATCCACGACGTCGAGGTCAAGGACGTCGCGGATCCCGTCGTCGAGCAGGACACCGACGCGGTCATCCGCATCACGTCGACCGCGATCTGCGGATCCGACCTCCACCTCTACGAGGTCTTCGGCCCGTTCCTCGACAAGGACGACGTGCTCGGCCACGAGAACATGGGCGTCGTCGAGCAGGTCGGCAGCGCCGTCACGAAGCTCAAGGTCGGCGACCGCGTCGTCGTCCCGTTCGTCATCGCGTGCCACGACTGCTTCATGTGCGACCGCGGCCTCTTCACGCAGTGCGAGACCACGCAGGTGAAGGCGCAGGGCAGCGGCGCCGCGCTCTACGGCTTCAGCGAGATGTACGGATCCATCCCCGGCGGCCAGGCCGAGCGCCTCCGCATGCCGCTCGCCGACGTCAACGCGATCGTCGTGAACTCCGAGCTCCCCGACGAGCGCTACCTCTTCCTCAGCGACATCCTCCCCACCGCCTGGCAGGGCGTGCAGTACGCGAACGTCCCCGAGGGCGGCACGCTCGGCGTCATGGGCCTCGGCCCCGTCGGCCAGTTCGCGGCCCGCATCGGCAAGCACCTGGGCTACCGCGTCATCGCGGTGGATCCCGTCCCCGAGCGCCGCGCGATGGCGGAGCGCCACGGCGTCGAGACCCTCGACCTCACCGACGACGTCGCCGACAAGCTGCGCCAGATGGTCGACGGCCGCGGGCCCGACGCCGTGGTCGAGGCCGTCGGCATGGAGGCGCACGGCAGCCCCGTCGCCTCGTTCGCCGAGAAGGCCGCCGGCCTCCTGCCCGACGGCATCGCGAAGAAGGTCATGGACGTCGCCAGCGTCGACCGCCTCGCGGCCCTGCACACGGCGTTCGACGCGGTCCGCCGCGGCGGCACCGTCTCCATCTCCGGCGTCTACGGCGGAGAGGCCGACCCGCTGCCCATGAAGTCGCTCTTCGACAAGCAGATCGCCATCCGCATGGGCCAGTGCAACGTCCAGTACTGGATCGAGGACCTGCTGCCCCTCGTCGAGGACCCGTCCGACCCGCTCGGCGTCATGGACCTCGTCACGCACTCCGTGCCCCTCAGCGAGGCCGCGCACATGTACGAGATCTTCCAGAAGAAGGAGGACGGCTGCATCAAGGTGGTGCTGAAGCCGTAGCCTCCCGCTCCGACGACGACGGCCGCGTCCCTTCGGGGGCGCGGCCGTCGTCGTCTGCCGGACGGGTCAGCGCGCGCCGATCTCCGCGAGGATCCCGTCCATCAGCTCGGCGAGGTCCACCGAGGCCGCGTGCGGCATCTCCGCGCACTCGACGTCGCCCGCGCGGATCGCGTCCCGTGCCGCGCGGAACATCGGGACGTACCCGCGGCCCTCGATCTCGTGCTCGCGCCGCTCCGGATCCCCGTCGGCGGGCACGATAGTGAGCCCGGTGGAGGCGAGGAACAGCGGATCCACGTCCATTCGGCCGGCCGTGCCGCTGACGGTCGCGCCCGTGGGCAGCGCGGCGACGAGCGAGCAGGCGAGCGTCGCCTGGCGGCCGTCGGGCCAGCCGAGCAGGATCGCGACCTCGGTGTCGACGCCGCCGTCGATCACCGTGCCGACCGCGGCGACCGTCGAGGGCGCGCCGAACAGGCCGTGCGCGAAGGCGAGCGGGTAGACGCCCATGTCGAGGAGCGTGCCGCCGCCGACCTCCGGGTCCCAGAGGCGGCCCTGCCCCTCCTCGGTGACGAAGCCGAAGGCCACGGCGATCGTGCGCGGATCCCCGACGCGGCCGTCCGCGATCGCCTCGCGGACGGCGAGGTAGCCGGGCGAGAAGGCCATCCACAGCGCCTCGAGGAACAGCAGGCCCTCGGCGCGGGCGAGGTCGACGAGCGCGCGGGTGTCGGCGGCCGTCGTGGTCGCGGGCTTCTCGCAGACGACGTGCTTGCCGGCGCGGAGGGCGGCCTCGGCCTGCGCGCGGTGGAGCGTGTGCGGGGTGGCGACGT
Source organism: Clavibacter lycopersici (assembly GCF_003576405.1). GTDB lineage: Bacteria > Actinomycetota > Actinomycetes > Actinomycetales > Microbacteriaceae > Clavibacter > Clavibacter lycopersici. The sequence goes on along the minus strand of NZ_QWGT01000108.1, from coordinate 2,966 downwards.
AGACGGCGTCGACCTCGGGGTCGGCGAGGAGCGCCTCGAGGGTGTCGTGGATCCGCGGGATGCCGCACGCCGACGCCAGCTGCTCGGAGCTCGAGCGGGTGCGGGAGTGCACGGCCACGACCTCGACGCCGGGCACGAGCTGCATGTCGGGGACGACCGAGGTCGCGATGCCGGCCGCGCCGATCACGCCGAAGCGGATGGGGCGGGCCTCCTCGGACGCGGGCGCGGAGGTGGGCGGCATCGTCGTCGACATGGATCGAGCCTACGGGGTGCCGGGCCACGTGAGAGCGCTTCCACCGAAGCGCGCCCCGCCCTTGACAGGCCGGAGAGAGGCCGCATATGGTCTGCCGAACGGCGTGAGAGCGCTCTTACAGCGAGAGCACCGACGCTCGACAGGCACAAGGGAGTGACCTTTGACGAACACAGCACGAACGCGCGCAGCCGCCGGCATCGCCGGCGCCGCGGTGATCGCCCTCCTCGCGACCGGATGCACCTCCGGCGGCGCGGGCGGATCCGACGGCGGGGACATCACGCTCACCGTCACCACGTTCAACAAGATGGGCTTCGACGAGCTCTACGCCCAGTACGAGGAGTCGCACCCGGGCGTCACCATCAAGGCGACCAACATCGACACGGGCGGCAACGCCCTCATCGACTGGCAGACCAAGCAGGCGTCCGGGGCGGGGCTCCCCGACGTGCAGGCCGTCGAGGAGGGCTGGCTCAGCAAGGTGATGCAGGTCTCCGACTCGTTCACCGACCTCCGCGACCACGGCATCGAGGACGTGAAGGACCGCTGGGTCCCCTGGAAGTACGACCAGGCCACGGATCCCGAGGGCCGCGTCATCGGCTACGGCACCGACATCGGCCCCGAGGGCCTCTGCTACAACTCGAAGCTCTTCGCCGAGGCGGGCCTGCCCACCGAGCGCACCGAGGTGGCGACGCTCTTCGGCGGCGAGGACGCCACCTGGGACCGCTACTTCGAGGTCGGGAAGCAGTACAAGGCGGCCACGGGGAAGTCCTGGTACGACCAGTCCGGCTTCATCTGGAACGCCATGGTCAACCAGCAGCCCGAGGGCTACTACACGGAGGACGGCGAGCTCAACGTCGAGGGCAACGCCGACCTCGAGGCGCTCTGGCAGAAGGTCGCCGACGGCGCCGGCGCCGGCCTCTCCGACGCGCAGACCGCGTGGGACTGGGGCGGCGGCAAGGCCTTCACCGACGGATCCTTCGCCACCTTCGTCTGCCCCGGGTGGATGCTCGGCACGCTGCAGGGCAACGCCGAGTCCGCGGGCGGCGACGCCACGACCGGCTGGGACTTCGCGGACGTCTTCCCCGGCGGGTCCGCCAACTGGGGTGGCTCGTTCCTGACCGTCCCCGCCAGCTCCGAGCACCCGGCCGAGGCCGCCGAGCTCGCCGCGTGGCTCACGGAGCCCGAGCAGCAGACCGCCGCGTTCCAGGCGGCGGGCACCTTCCCGAGCACCGTCGAGGCGCAGTCCTCGGAGGGCGTGACCGGGGAGAGCGAGCTCACGGCGTTCTTCAACGACGCGCCGCTCGGCACGATGCTCAGCGCCCGGGCCCAGGGCGTCGAGGCGCAGTACAAGGGACCGGACGACTCGGTGATCCAGGAGCAGGTCTTCGGCCCCTCCATCCAGGCGCTCGACGCCGGCAAGTCCGACGGCGAGGAGTCGTGGGACGACGCGATCACCCTGCTCGGCCAGCTGGTCGACCAGTAGGAGCCGGGCGGTCGGGGGACCGCCCACCCGAAGGGGTGCGGGCGCACGCGCGTCCGCACCCCGCCCCACACGCGCGAGAGAAGGACCGATGACGACCACCCTGCGCCCGCCGGCGCCGCCCCGACCCCGCGCGCTGCCGCCGCGGGAGCCCGCCCCGCCGACCTGGCGCCAGCGGCTCGCCACGTGGGACTTCCGCTACTCGCCGTACCTCTACGTCGCGCCGTTCTTCGTGCTCTTCGCGCTGGTCGGCCTGTTCCCGCTCGTCTACACGTTCGTCGTGTCGCTCAACGACTGGAACCTGCTGACGGGGGCCGGCGACTGGGTCGGGTTCGAGAACTACGCGGTCGAGCTCGCGGATCCGCTGTTCTGGAACTCGGTCTACAACACGTTCAGCATCTTCCTGCTGTCGACGGTGCCGCAGCTCGCGGTCGCGGCGGCCATCGCGGCGATCCTCGACCAGAACCTGCGGGCGAAGACGTTCTGGCGGATGAGCGTGATCCTCCCCTACATCGTCACGCCCGTCGCGGTCGCGATCATCTTCAGCAGCATGTTCGGCGAGCGCTACGGGCTCGTGAACAACCTGCTCACCGAGATCGGGCTCGACCCGGTCATGTGGAAGACGGAGACGCTGCCGTCGCACCTCGCCATCGCCACGATGGTGAACTGGCGCTGGACCGGGTACAACGCGCTCATCCTCCTCGCCGCCATGCAGGCCGTGCCGCGCGACGTGCACGAGTCGGCAGCGCTCGACGGCGCGGGATCCGTGCGGCGGTTCTTCTCCATCACCGTGCCGAGCATCCGGCCGACCCTCGTCTTCGTGATCATCACGGCCACCATCGGCGGCCTGCAGATCTTCACGGAGCCCAAGCTCTTCAACGCGGCGAGCTCCACGCCGGGCGGTCCCCAGCGGCAGTACCAGACGACCGTGCTCTACCTGTGGGACCTCGCGTTCAACCGGCAGGACTTCGGCAAGGCGAGCGCGGTGGCGTGGATCCTGTTCCTCCTCATCGTGCTCATCGGGCTGCTCAACTTCTGGCTGTCGCGGCGCATCGCGGGGGTGGAGGCGCGGGGATCCGCCCGCCGCACCCGCCGGGCCATCACCCGGTTCCGCGCGCAGCCCGCTGCCCCCTCGCCCGGCGCGACCAGCGTGCCGCAGGCGCCCGACACCGTCCTTCCCGAGGAGCGCGCATCATGACCGCCACCGTCAGCCCCGCCGGCCCCGCCGGCCCCGCC
>NZ_QWGT01000107.1 GCF_003576405.1 Clavibacter lycopersici | reverse complement strand
CGCTCATCAGCGCGTAGGGCCAGCCCGGCGATCTCCTCGGTCGCCTCCCGCACGGCCTGCTCGCGCGCGATGAGCGTCCGCCGCCGGGCGAGCGCCCGGGTCACCCGCTCCGCGTCGTCCAGCGCGGTCGCCGCATCCCGGCGCGTCCGCTCGTCCTGGGCGCGCGCCGCATCCGCCGCGTCCGCCAGCTCGGCCAGCAGCCGCACGGTGTCCGCGGCGTCAGCGATCTCGAGCGCATCCACTCGCGTCGCCTCGCGCAGGCCCGTGAGCGCCTCCGCGACCTTCGCGTCGGCGGCGTCGGTGCGCGCCTTGGCGGCCTTGCGCATCTCGCCGAGCTGCGCGGCGGTCCGCTCGTACACGGCCGTGCCGAACAGCGACTGCAGCACGAGCCGCCGCTGCTCGCCGGTCGAGCGCAGGAACTCCGCGAACTCGCCCTGCGGCAGCACGACCGTCTGCACGAACTGCGCGCGCGTGAGCCCGACGATGCGCGCGATCTCCGTGCCCACCTCCTGCGTGCTGGTGCCGACGACCTCGCCCGCGTCGGCGTCCGGCGACGACAGCCGCACGAGGGTCGCGGTCGCGTTCTGGTTCGTCGTGCCCGTGCCGCGCGCCTTGGGCCGCTGGTGCTGCGGGCTCCGGCGCACCCGGTGGATGCCCGCGGCCGTCTCGAACACCAGCTCCACGTACGGCTCCACGCCCGGCGCCGCGTGGTGGCTGTGCAGCCGGTCGCGGCTCGACCCGTCGCTCGCGAGCGACCCGTACAGGGCGAACACCACGGCGTCGATGAGCGTCGACTTGCCGGACCCGGTGGGCCCCTCGAGCAGGAACAACCCCGACCGGCCGAGCTCGGCGAGGTCGATGACGTGCTCGCCCGCGAACGGACCGATGGCCTGGAGCGTGAGCCGGTGCAGGTCCATCAGGCGCTCCGGTCCGCGGCCAGGGCCTGCTCGTACGCCTGGCGGAGCACGAGCGCCTCGGCCTCGGTGGGTGCGGCGCCCGTCGCGTACTCGACGAAGTCGGCGGCGACCTCGAGCGGATCCGTCGTCGCGTCGACCACGCGCGACCGCACGCCCTCGACCCGTCCCGCGGGCTCGTGCAGCACGACGAGCGCGTGCGGCAGCGCCTCCCGCACACGGGCGACGAGGTGCGCGGGGTGCACGGGATCGGTCACGTGCACGCGCAGCCAGGCGTCGGCGAGGTCGGCGTGCCGCCCGTCCGTGATCTCCGCGAGCGTCCCCGTGATCTCCGCCAGCCGCCGCGGCACGGGCGCGTCGACGAGCTCGACCGTGGTGGATCCGTCGGCCGCCAGCTCCACGAGCGCGCTCGACTTCCGCTGCATCCGCTCCCCGAAGGAGAACGCGAGCGGCGAGCCGGAGTAACGGATGTGCGGAACTCTGACGCCCGGCTGCGCGGATCCCGCCGTCCGCACCTCCTGCGCCCCGTGCAGGTGCCCGAGCGCGACGTGGTCCGCGCCGGAGAACACCGACGCCGGCACCTGGTCGAACCCGCCCACGCGGATGTCCCGCTCGCTCTCGCTGGGCGCGGCTCCCGTGACGAACGCGTGGGCGATCACGACGACCCGCGCGTCCGGCCGCGCGGCCGCATCCGCCCGCACCCGGTCCATCGCGGCGCCCAGCACGGCCTCGTGGGAGCGCGGCAGGGGAGGGGATCCGGGGGCGGCGAGCGACGCGCGCACGGCGTCCGGATCCAGGTACGGCACCCCGTAGAACGCGACCGGCCCGTGGGCGTCCTCGATCACGACGGGCGTGTCGAGCGCCTCCGCCGACGCGAGGATCCGCAGCCCGTCCCGCAGCAGAGCCGACGCGAACCCGATCCGCGCGGCCGAGTCGTGGTTGCCGGGCGTGACGATCACGGTCGCGAGCGCGCTCAGCCGCGCGAGCGCATCGCCGAGCAGCCGCACGCTGGGCACGCCCGGCACCGCGCGGTCGTAGACGTCGCCCGCGACGAGCACCACGTCGACCTCGCGCTCGCGCACGAGATCCACGAGGTGGTCGAGGAACGCGGCGTGATGCGCGTGCAGGTCCTCGCCGTGGAGGGTGCGCCCGAGGTGCCAGTCGCTCGTGTGGAGGATGCGCACGCGGGTCCTTCCTCGGGGCTGCGGCGGTGCCCGTCACGCTACCGGAGGGCGCCGACACGGCCCGCGCCGGGGTCGCCCGCGCCGGGGGTGCCGACCGCCCCGCGCCTCCCGCGCGATCGACCCACCCCGCGCGGGCATGGGAGGCTGGCGCGGACGGGCGCGCGGGGGCGCACCCGCGGACGCCGTTCTCAGGGGGGACATGGCCATCTCGCTGCTCGGCCTCGCCCTGCTCGACAGCCTCAACCCGTCCGCCATCGTGGTGTCGCTGCTCGTGGTCGTCGCGCGCTTCGGCGACCGGCGGAGGATGACGGCGTCGCTCCTCGCGTACGCGGCCGGCATCCTCGTCGCCATGGTGGGCGTGGGCATCGCGCTCATGCTCGGGCTGCGGATCCTGATCGACCAGGTCGTCCGCGACGTGCCCGAGCGGACCCTCGACATCGCCCAGCTCGTGGTCGGCGTGATCATCCTGCTCATCGGAGCGCTGACGCCCGCCACGCCGAAGCGACCGCGTCGTCCCCTCGACGTCGACCGGGGCGCCGGCCGCCTCTTCGTGCTGGGCCTCGGCGTGACCCTCGTGGAGCTGTCGAGCGCGCTGCCGTACCTCGCCGCCGTCGGGATCCTCACGAGCGCCGACCTGCCGCCCGTGCAGTGGATCGCGTGGCTCGTCCTCTACAGCGCGGTCGTCGTGCTGCCGGTGCTGCTCATCCTGGCGATCGCGCTCGCCACCGCGTCCCGCCAGGGCGCCCGCGACTGGGCCGCGAAGCGGGCGGGCTCCATGCGGCAGGCGGGTCGCGGTCTGATCCTCACGATCCTGTTCCTGCTCGGCCTCTTCCTCACGGCCGACGCGGTCACCCGGCTCGGCCTCTTCGACGGGCTGCCGGGTGCCTGACCCGGTCGCCGCCCGACGCGCGGCCGCGATCGGATGATCCCGCCCTCGGGACCCGCGGACCCGCCTTGGTAGGATCGAGTGTGACTGGAGAGAACCTGCTCGGCGTGCCCGAGACGCGCCTGGCCGACGAGCCCGAGGTCGCCGCTCGCATCCAGAATGCCGACGGCGATCACGACACCCTCGGCGCCATCGCCGCCGACCACCCGCAGTCGTCGCTCGTCTGGGCGCTGCTCGCCGACTCCGCGTACGTGCAGGGCGACCGCATCGCCTCGTACGCGTTCGCGCGCGTCGGCTACCACCGCGGCCTCGACTCGCTGCGGAAGTCCGGCTGGAAGGGCCAGGGCCCCGTGCCATGGAGCCACGAGCCGAACCGCGGCGTGCTCCGCTCCCTCTACGCGCTGCGCCGCGCGGCCGCCGCCATCGGCGAGGAGGACGAGGTCTCGCGCCTCAGCGCCTTCCTCCGCGACGCGGATCCCACGGCCGCAGGCCACATCGAGGCCGCCACCGCCGGGGCGCTCCCGCCCACGGAGGCCATCGTCATCCGCGGCGAGGACTGATCCACCGCACCACCGCTCCGCCCGCACCACCGCACGCCACCCGATCCCGTACCGTCCGACCCGCCCCGACGAGGAGTGAGCCATGCCCGCAGTAGTGATCATCGGAGCCCAGTGGGGTGACGAGGGCAAGGGACGCGCGACCGACCTCCTCGGCAGCCGCGTCGACTACGTCGTGAAGTTCAACGGCGGCAACAACGCCGGCCACACGGTCGTCGTCGGCGACGAGAAGTACGCGCTGCACCTGCTGCCGTCCGGCATCCTCACGCCCGGCGTCGTGCCCGTCATCGGCAACGGCGTCGTCGTCGACATCGAGGTGCTGTTCCACGAGCTCGACGCGCTCGCCGCCCGCGGGGTCGACGTCTCCAAGCTCCGCGTCAGCGCCAACGCGCACGTCATCACGCACTACCACCGCACCATCGACAAGGTGACGGAGCGCTTCCTCGGCAAGCGCCAGATCGGCACCACCGGCCGCGGCATCGGGCCCACGTACGCGGACAAGATCAACCGGGTCGGCATCCGGATCCAGGACCTCTTCGACGAGAACATCCTGCGCCAGAAGGTGGAGGCGGCCCTCGACGCCAAGAACCACATGCTCGTGAAGATCTACAACCGCCGCGCCATCTCGGCCGAGGAGATCGTCGAGAGCCTGCTGTCCTACGTGGAGCGCCTGCGCCCCATGGTGTGCGACGCGTCCCTCGAGCTGAACGCCGCGCTCGACGACGGCAAGACCGTGCTGTTCGAGGCCGGCCAGGCCACCATGCTCGACATCGACCACGGCACGTACCCGTTCGTCACCTCGTCCAGCGCCACGTCCGGCGGCGCGGCCACGGGATCCGGCGTCGCGCCCAACCGGCTCGAGCGGATCATCGCCGTCGTCAAGGCGTACACGACCCGCGTCGGCGCCGGCCCGTTCCCCACGGAGCTGAACGACGAGTCGGGCGAGTACCTGCGCGCCAAGGGGTTCGAGTTCGGCACCACCACCGGCCGTCCGCGCCGCTGCGGCTGGTACGACGCGCCCATCGCGCGCTACACGGCCCGCATCAACGGCGTCACCGACTTCGTGCTCACCAAGCTCGACGTGCTCTCCGGCCTCGCGACCATCCCGGTCTGCGTCGCCTACGACGTCGACGGCGTGCGCCACGACGAGGTGCCCGTCTCGCAGTCCGACTTCCACCACGCGACCCCGATCTACGAGGAGTTCCCGGGCTGGCAGGAGGACATCACGGGCTGCCGCCGCTTCGAGGACCTGCCGAAGAACGCGCAGGACTACGTGATGGCCATCGAGCGGATGAGCGGCGCCCGCATCTCCGCGATCGGCGTGGGCCCGGAGCGCGAGCAGGTCGTCGTGCTGCACGACCTCCTCGAGGCCTAACCCTGATCCACGACGGCTGGGCCGACGACGCCCGCCTCGGCACGGACGCGTCGGACCTCGCGCGCTTCCTCAGCCGCGCGGACGCCCGCACGATGAACCGCGAGCGCCTGCAAGCCGATCTCGACATGGGCCAGGAGCAGTACGTCGCGGCCTGGCGCGAGCTGCACCGCTTCGGGTACGTGTCGTCGGCGGAGCTGCGGCGGCTCGTCGTCGAGCGGTGATGCGCTGGCGGTTCACGCGCCGTCCCCGCGCAGCGACCGCACCATGCTCCGCAGGATCCGCGTGGCCGCCGCGCGATCGTCGCCGGTGAGGTCGCCGAGCATCCGCAGCTCGACCGCGCGCACCGCGGCCGTCGCCTTCGCCAGCTCGCGGCGGCCCTTCGCGGTGAGGCGCGTGGGCTGCACGCGGCCGACGACCTCCTCGGCGGGCCGGGTCACGGATCCGTCGCGCTCGAGGGTCTGCAGCAGCACGTTCATCGACTGGCGGGTCACGAAGGCGCCGCGGGCGAGGTCGGAGTTCGAGGATCCGGGGCGCTGGGCGAGGAGCTCCAGGCACGAGTAGTGCGTGATCGTCATGCCCAGGGGGCGCAGCGCCTCCTCCATAGCGGCGCGCAGGGCGCTCGCGGCCTCCTTCAGCAGGTAGCCGAGCGAGGTCGGGAGGTCGATGCCGTCGTCGCCTTGACTCATGTCAGCATTCTGACATACGCTCCTCTATGTCAGGCATCTGACATCGAACACAGGAGACACCATGCCCGCCACCGGCCCCGACTTCATCTCGCTCCAGGTCACCGACCTCGACGCCTCGCGAGCCTTCTACGAGCGCTACCTCGGCCTCGTCCGCTCGCCCGCCGGGCCCCCGCACGCCGTCGTCTTCACCACGACGCCCATCGCGTTCGCGCTCCGCGACGTGATCCCCGGCACCGACATCGCCGGCACCCCGCAGCCGGGGATCGGCGCGGCCCTCTGGCTGCACGCGACCGACGTGCAGGGGATCCACGACGCGCTCGCCGCCGACGGCCACCGCATCGTGACCGCGCCGTTCGACGGTCCCTTCGGCCGCACGTTCGCGTTCGCGGATCCGGACGGGTACCAGGTGACGCTGCACGACAAGGCGTGACGGCCGCTGTCCCCGTGATGCGGGGTGGTGGATCCGCGGCGCGTGCCCCACGCTGAGGGCATCCGATCGCGAGGGATCCGCATGCGCCGCTCACCGCTCGTCCCCGCCGCTCTCCTGGCGCTCGTGCTCCTCGCGGGCTGCGCGCCCGGAGCCGATGACGCGGGGACGCTGGCTGCCGGTGATCCGCCCGCGTCGTCATCGTCGGGTGAGCCGGTCGCGGTGCCGACGCCGGCGGAGGTCACCGGCTACGACTGCAACATCCGTCCCGTCGACCCCGAGGCGTTCGAGGCACGCGTGCCCCTCAGCAGCCTCGGCGCGGAGGGGGCCGCCGCGTTCGCGGAGACGACGCAGGGGATGGAGGGCCATCCCGGCTACCCGCCGGAGGACGGCTGGTTCGTGCTCGCGGCCTCGGCGACCGACATCGAGATCATGCGCGCGGTCACCGAGCCGTACGAGATGGGGAACGGCGAGATCCCGCCGGACCACGAGTACGTCGCCGCCAAGCGCGTCGAGGAGCCGGGCGAGGCACCCCGGTGGATGGAGTGGTCCGCGTCGCCGTGCGCCCTCCGGCTGGACTACGCGGAGCTCGACGTCGCGACCGTCTCCTTCGAGGCGCTGCCGGATCCGTCGTCCGACCGGATCACGTTCCTCGTCGACGAGCACGCCTGCAACTCCGGCGAGGACGCCGCCGGACGCGTCCAGCTCCTCGCGCTCGAGGAGACGGACGACCGGGTGGAGGTGGCCTTCGGGGTCCGGCCCCGGAACGTCGGGGCGACCTGCCAGGGCAACCCGTCCACGCCGTTCACGGTCGCCCTGTCAGCACCGCTGGGGGAGCGCGAGGTGGTCGACACGGGGCTCGTGATCCCCCGGCCGGTCGGGCTGTCTCCGCAGGTGGGGATGCCGACGGGCTGACCCGATCCGACCCGGTACGACCCGGCGGACGCCGGACCGGGCTCCGGAGGTGACGCTGCCCGATGAGGCGTGACGCGGATCAGGCGCGCGGCTCTCCCGCGAGCACCGCGGACGCGATCCGCTCCGCCGCCTCGACCGCTGTGATCCGCGAAGTGTCCACGACCTCGGCCTCCGCGTGCAGCCAGGTGCGCGCGGCTTCCGCGTAGGGCTCCACGCGGGAGAAGCGGAACGCCGAGGGGCCGAGGTCCGGGTCGCGCTGGATGCGGTCGCGGAGCGTCTCGGTGTCGGCGTGCAGCACGAAGTGGCGGATCGGGATGCCGTGGGCGGCGAGACCCCCGCTGATCTCGTGCCAGTACGCCTCGGTGAGCACGGTCATGGGCATCACGAGCGTGCCGCCCGTGTACTCGAGCACGCGACGCGCGCTCTCGACGACGAGGGGTCGCCACGGCGTCCAGTGCTGGAAGTCGTCCAGCTGCAGGAGCGGCGGCCGGATGTCCATGAGCACCTCGCCGACCTTCTCGGCGTCGAGGACGCGGCTGTCGGGGATCCGCTCCTGCACCAGCCGTGCCGTCGTCGTCTTGCCCACGCCATGGGTCCCGTTCAGCCAGACGATCATGGCCGGAACGTAGCGCGGGCGTCGCGCCGACGGCATCCGCCCGGAGAGGGATCCGGGCTGGCCTGGTCGCGGCCGCGCCGGAGGACCAGGCTGGAGGGGCGGCGGGATCCGGACCCGCCCCACGACGCGCGGCCCCGCGCACGCGGAAGGACCCCATGCTCTGCATCGTCTACTCCAGCACCGCCGAGCGGTCCTTCGACGACGTCGACCTCGCGCAGCTCCTCGCGCAGAGCCGCGCGACCAACGCGGCCCACGGGCTCACGGGACTCCTCGTGCACCGGCAGGGGCGCTTCCTCCAGCTCATCGAGGGGGAGGAGGCCGACGTGCGCGAGCGCATGGCCGCGATCCTCGCGGACGACCGCCACGGCCGGATCGCCACGCTGATGGAGGAGCACATCACCGAGCGGCAGTTCCCCGACTGGACGATGGGCATGGCGAAGTACGACGCCCGCGTGGCCGAGCGGATCCCCGGCTACCGGGACACCTTCGACGACCTCGAGGGCGAGCGCCCGGACGACGCCATCCGGCCCGCGCTCCGCGAGCTGATCCGCTGGTTCCAGGAGGACACGGGCCGGCTGTCCTGAGCCGCCTGGAGGACGCGCGGGTCGCGGCTCAGGCCACAGGCGCCGCGCTCCGCCAGAACCCGGCGAGGAGATCCGCACTGGCCTGCGGCTGGTCGACCTGGGCGGAGTGGCCGGCGTCCGCGACGACCTCGTAGCGGGCGCCCGCGCGCTCGGCCATGTCGCGCTGCCAGTCCTGCGGCCAGGCGTCGTCGGCGTCGCCGTGCGACACGAGGACGGGGACGCCGGTGGCGCGCAGCTCGTCGACGCGGTCGGTCTGCTCCTGCATGATCTCGAGCGCGCCGAGCAGCTGCGCCGACGCCGTGCCGAGCAGGCGCGTGCGGAACCACGCGACCTCGGGGTCGTCGCCGTCGAGCTGCTCCGGCAGGAACCACAGCGGCCAGAGGCCGGCGCTCCCCGACGCGCGGATCGCCGCGATCTGCTCGGAGCGGTCGGCGCGGCTGCGGGGGCCCGAGTTCCAGTGCGTGTAGCTGGCGAAGCGGCCGGGGTCGCGGATCACGGCCTGGAGGCCGACGACGCCGCCGAAGCTGTGGCCGAGGAGGTGCACGGGGCCGAGGGGTGCGGCGGGTGCGGCGTCGGTCGCGACGTGCCGGCCGCCGGATCCGCCGACGCCCGCCAACGCGTCGACCACGTGGTGCACGTCCTGGCCGAGGGTCTCGAGCTCGTAGCCGGTCGCGTCGACGGGCGGCTCGGCCTGGCCGGGGCCGGGGGATCCCCACTGCCCGCGCTGCGAGAACGCCACGACCGTGAACCCGCGGTCGGCGAGCGGGCCGAGCAGCGGGAAGAAGTCCTCCTTCGATCCCGTGAAGCCCGGCACGAGGACCGCGACGGGTGCGGTCGCGGGATCCCCGGTGCGGGCGGGCACGCGCACGGCCGACAGCCGCGCCGCCTGCACCTCGATCGTGAGGTCCTCCGCGTCCTGGGGCCGGTGCTCGGACAGGGTGCGCGGGGCGCGGGCGTCGGTGCTCATGCCGTCAGCGTAGGCCGGGTGCGGCCGGGCGTCGGGTCGCGTCAGCCCGCATCCACCCCCGGCAGCGTCAGCCGGAAGCGCGCGCCCGCGCCAGGGGAGGCGGGCAGGCACGCGAGGTCGCCGCCCTGGGCGCGGGCGAGCGCGCGGGCGATGGGGAG
>NZ_QWGT01000106.1 GCF_003576405.1 Clavibacter lycopersici | reverse complement strand
GACGGGGTGGGCGCGGCGGTGGACGTCGGCGTCGGCGTCGGTGAGGTCGCGGGTGCCGTCGAGGGCGCCGCGCTCGAGAGGTCGTCCACGGCGAGGGTCGCCGCGCCGGAGTTGCTGCCCGACGCGTAGGCCCAGACGCCGGTCGACCCCGCCGCGGCGATGCGGGAGCCGGAGCCGTCGGCGACGGTGGTCTGCCAGCCCGGCTCTGTCGTCCCGGCGCGCCAGGCCTTTGCCGACACCGTCACGGGTGACGTCCCGGTCACCTGGATCCGGACCGTCACCGCGGTGCCGGGAGCAGCCGTGCCCGCGACGTCAGCCCCGCCGAGGGTCGTCTCACGACCTCCGTCCGCCCGGGACGTGCTGACGCGGACCTTGCCGGTGCGGCTGAGCTCGACCTTGCCGCGGTATGACGATCCGTCCGCCTGACGACGCACCTCGACGGCCGGGTACACGCTCAGCGCGGTGCTGCCCACGAGGGCGACCGAGGCGCTCGCCGTGGTGTCGAGGAGCGAGGCTCCGGGGAGGTGCGCTCCGGCAGAGCTCCCCGCCGCGAGCCGCGTGATCCGGGCGCGGCTGCCGTCCACGGAGAACGCCGTGGCCGCGGGGCCGTACGAGGCGTAGGCCCCGCCCGAGCCGGCAGAGCCCCAACCGGTGGCCACCTGGCGCGAGAAGGTGTCCGCGGCACCGGCGGCGGCGGCGGGTCCGGCGGGGACCAACGAGGCGCCGAGCCCGAGGGCGAGGGCAGCGGTGGCTCCCGCAATCAGGGCCGACGCGCGGCGGAGGGGCGAGACGGATGCGCTCGTGGAGGTGGGAGAGGTGGGCATGTCGTTCCTGAGGTCGGCACATCGGAGCCCGCCGGCGGTGATCCTCCGGGGGTCGGACGAGGGGTGTCGGCACGGAGGCCCGGGTGTCCTTCCGGGATTCCACGATCGGCAGGAGCGGGCGGGACGGCGTTGCCCCGACGGGATCCCGTCTGACGATGGGGGTGACTCTATAGGTTCGTGCACTAGCAGTTCGCGCCGTGGCTCGCTGAATTCGGGCATACCCCGTCCGGGGGGTGCTCCACCCCAGTTCGGGGGCGCATTACCCGCACATGGGAGATCCGACGGGCTGGATGCCGCCTCCGGCGTGTCCGCGGCCTATCCTGTCCAGGACCCGAGAGACGAAGGACGCGTGCTGTGGCTCTTCCTCCTCGTCGATCGAGCGCATCGGGCCGCGAACCACCGCCCGGCTCCGGCATCCGCGGCAAGGAGCCGCCGCCCGGCACCCGTCTTGCGCATCCCCTCCTCCGATCCGTGGCCGTCGTCGCCGTGATCGCCCTCGCGTTCCGGCTCCCTCTGCTCCAGGGGCTGGAGCTGGGCCATGTCATCGGCGTGGTGCTGGCGCCGCTGTGGCTGCCCGTCCTGCTGCGGCATCGCGGCGCACCCGTGCTCGCCCTCCTCGTGGTGGCAGCCGTAGCGGCGGGCGCGTGGCTCACGGGCTTCTCCGCCGCCGACCACGACGTCTCCTCCACCGAGGCGGTGTCGTCGTCCGTCCTCATCCTCGGCGTGCTCGTGGGCGTCGGCGTGCTGGTGTGGGCGCGCACCCTCATGCCCGACGCCTCGGTGGCCGTGTGGTTCGGCGTCGGCATGGTGATCGGCATCAACCCGGATTCGACCCTCTTCTCCACCAACGTCTGGAAGTTCGGCCTCGCCGTGCCGGTCGCGGTCTTGCTGCTGGCGCTGGCGTGGCGCTCCGGGCGGCGATGGGTCGCGCCCGTCGTGCTGGTCGTGCTGGTCGTGCTGGCGGGCGTCAACGACGCGCGGTCCGAGCTCGCGATCCTGCTGCTCGTGCTGCTGGTCGTGCTCTGGAACCTGCGCCCGACGGCCTCCCGGCCTCGGGCGAGCATCGGGACGACCCTGCTGGGCCTCGGCGGGCTCGCTCTCGTCGTCTACCAGGGCGGTCAGGCCCTCATCCTGGAGGGGTACCTCGGCGAGGCGACGCGGCAGCGCACGGAGGCGCAGCTCGACGGAGCGGGTTCCGTGATCGTGGGCGGGCGCCCGGAGATCGGCGCGGCGGTGGCGCTGTTCCAGCACCACCCCTGGGGCTTCGGATCCGGCACGCTGCCGAACCTCACCGAGATCCAGGTGGCCAAGACCGGCATGGCAGCGCTGAACTACGACCCGGACAACGGCTACGTGGAGGACTACCTGTTCGGCTCCGCGTTCGAGCTCCATTCCGTCCTCGGCGACCTGTGGACCCGCTTCGGGCTCGTCGGCATCCTCCTGACGATCGCGATCACCATCGTCCTCCTCGCGGGCGCGGCATCGGGCATCGCCGCCCGCGCCTCCGCGGGCCTCGTGGTGTACGTCGTCGTGAAGTCGCTCTGGAACATCCCCTTCAGCCCGGTGTTCAGCGCCGTGCCGCTCCTCATGCTCGCACTGGGGATGACCCTCGTCTCCGCGGGGCGCGCGTCGAGTGGAGGCCCAGTACCCGATACGCGGTCGACGACCGCGTTCCCGACACAAACCACACGGAGGAACCATGGCCGCGACACCCGCTGATCCGACGACCCCAGGACCGGAGAGGTCGCGGCGGGGACGCCGCCGCCGGATTGTGATCCCGGTCGTCGCCGCGCTGGTCGCCGTTGCCGTGATCATCTCGATCGTCCTCGTCGTGAGCACCGGGCCCGACGGCGACACGTCGGGCACGGCGAACGAGGAGCCCGCGTTCCCCTCCGATCCGAACGCCACGAGCTCCCCCGTCACCTCGCAGGACCCCGCGGACGGCCAGGCGCCGCCAGAGGAGGCGTCGCCCGTCGCCCTCGACGCGACGGCGGAGCCGGTGCCCGGCGTGTCCGCGTCCATCGGGTCCCTCGCCGCCGTCGATGGGGTCGCGGACGGCCCGGGGGAGGTCGCAGGGCCCGCCGTCTCGTTCACGCTCACGATCGAGAATCGGACCGACGCGGCCGTGTCCCTTGCGTCGACGGTCGTCACCGTCGCATCCGGGGACGACCTGCTGCCGGCCGATCCGCTGTCCACCGGCAGCGCCCCGCTGCCAGCCGAGGCGGCCCCGGGGGAGACCGTCACGGGCACGTATGTCTTCGCCCTCCCGCTCGAGCGCCGCGATGACGTGCGCATCGCCGTGGACTACATGGCGGGCACCCCCGTCGTCGTGTTCCAGGGGCCGGCGCCGCGACGCTGATCCGAGTCGGGAACCCCCTGTACTGGGGCCTGCTCGGCCGTGGATCCCGCCCATAGGATCCGGACAGCGCACCGGCAACCCGAAATGCCGGCGCCTGATACCCGAATGAGGCCTCACCATGGGCATTACCCTGCCCTCGCGCCTGCGTCCGCTCGCGCTCGCCACCGCCGCCGCCGTCCTGGCCTCGGTATTCGTGGGCGTCCAGCCCGCCGTGGCAGACACCGTCCCCGTCGAACCCACGACGCCCACCACCGTCTCCGCCGACGCCCTGCCCACCGTGCAGATCAACGGCGTCGTCTGGACCCAGAAGGTGGTCGGCAACGTCGTCTACGTGGGCGGGAACTTCTCCACCGCCCAGCCGGCAGGATCCGCACCGGGGGCGAACACCGTCCCGCGATCGAACATCCTCGCCTACGACATCCGCACGGGTGTCCTCATCAACTCCTTCGCCCCCATCCTCAACGGGCAGGTCAAGGCCATCGAGGCGTCGCCCGACGGATCCCGCATCTACATCGGCGGCGCCTTCACCACGGTGAACGGCGTGAACAAGTACCGCGTCGCTGCCCTCGACCCGGTCACCGGCCAGGTCATCACCTCCTTCACAGCCGGCACCAACGCGCCCGTGAGCGCCATCGCGGCGACCGCGACCACGGTCTACCTGGGCGGTGCGTTCACCTCGATCGGCAAGAGCGTCCGCGGGCGCATCGCCGCCGTGAACGCCTCCAACGGCGTCGAGACCGCCTTCGCGCCCGGGATCGCGGACGGGACGGTGACTGCGATGGTCCTGTCCCCCGACGGGCAGAAGCTCGTCGTCGGCGGCAGCTTCACCGCCCTCAACGGCTCGAGCAACCCGGGCTACGGCCTCGGCGCGGTGAGCACGGCGACGGGGCAGAACTTGCCGTGGAACGTCAACAACCTGATCCGCAACGGCGGGGTGGACGCCTCCATCACGAGCCTGACCGGCGATGCCGACGGGGTCTACGGCACCGGCTACACCTTCGGCAAGTCCGGCAACCTGGAGGGCGCATTCCGCGCCGACTGGGCTACCGGCGACACGAACTGGGTCGAGGACTGCCACGGCGACACGTACTCCGCGGTGCCCTTCGGGGACCAGGTCTACGTGGCCGGTCACCCCCACTACTGCGGCAACGTCGGCGGATTCCCGCAGACGGAGCCCACGTGGACCATCTATCGCGGCCTCGCCTTCACGAAGCAGGCCACGCAGACCATCACGCGCGACCCCATGGGCTACTACAACTTCGAGGGCAGCCC
The DNA here is from genome assembly GCF_003576405.1 of Clavibacter lycopersici. Lineage (GTDB taxonomy): Bacteria > Actinomycetota > Actinomycetes > Actinomycetales > Microbacteriaceae > Clavibacter > Clavibacter lycopersici. The sequence continues at coordinate 4,820 of NZ_QWGT01000106.1, read as the reverse complement.
GGCCCCGACCCTGCTCGACTGGTACCCGGACATCAACTCCGGCACCTTCACCGGTCAGAGCCAGGGCCCCTGGAGCGTCGCCGCCGGCGACGGCTACCTCTCCTACGCCGGCGAGTTCACCCAGGTGAACGGCAAGCGCCAGCAGGGCATCGTGCGCTTCGCCGCGAAGGCGAAGGCGCCCAACACTCAGGGGCCGCTCGACTCGGGCGCCGCCTTCACGGCCACCGTCACCTCGCAGGAGTCCGGCACGCTGCGCGTCAGCTGGACCGCGAACGCCGACCGCGACAACCGCCGCCTGACCTACCAGGTCTACCGCGACGGCAACATGGCGACCCCCGTCTACACGACGACCGCCGACTCCCGCGTCTGGGATCGTCCCGCGATGGGCTTCGTCGACCGCGATCTCACCCCCGGGAAGGCGTACAGCTACCGGATCCGCGCCACCGACCCGCTCGGCAACACCGTGATCGGAGACAGCGTGCAGGCGACGGTCACGTCGGCCGCACCGAGCCCCTACGTCGACACCGTCCGCGCGGACGGCGCGACCGCCTTCTGGCGTCTCGGCGAGGCGTCGGGCTCCGTCAACTACGACTGGGCAGGCTTCGACGACCAGACCGTGGGGACCGGCGTCACCCGCGGCGCAGCGGGCGCCATCACCGGCGACGCAGACACGGCCTCCGTCTACGACGGCACGGCCAACGGCCTCTCCGCCTCGAAGAAGCTCGTCCAGGGCCCGCAGACCTTCTCCGTCGAGGCGTGGTTCAAGACCACGACCACCTCAGGCGGCAAGATCGTCGGCTTCGGCAACAAGACGTCGGGCACGTCGGACAGCTACGACCGCCACATCTACATGGCGAACGACGGACGGGTGAGCTTCGGCGTCTACCCGAACGCGAGCCGGACCCTGACCTCCGCCACGGCGCTCAACGACGGCGAGTGGCACCAGGTCGTGGGCACGCTGGGCAAGGACGGGATGCAGTTCTTCGTCGACGGAGCGCGCGCGGGATACCGCAGCGACACCACCTCGGCGCAGGACTACAAGGGCTACTGGCGCATCGGCGGCGACAACTCGTGGGACGGCGGCCAGTTCTTCGCCGGCGCCATCGACGACGTGGCCATCTACCCGAGCGTCCTCGACCGCCAGCAGGTGGACGCGCACTACGTGACCTCCGGTCGCACGTCGCGTCTTCCGAAGGCGCCGGCCGACTCCTACGGCGCACGCGTCTTCCAGGACAACGCCGACTCCTTCTGGCGCCTCGACGAGAAGGGCGGGACCACCGTCGCCGCCGATGCCAGCACGACCGGCAGCCCAGCCGCCTACATCGGCGGCGTGACGCAGGGCGTCCCCGGGGTCCTGACCAGCGCGGGCAGCACCGCCGCGCAGTTCGACGGGCAGAGCGGGCAGGTGATCGGCTCGCGCCGCATCTCGAACCCGCAGACGTACTCGCTCGAGCTCTGGTTCAACTCGACGACGAATCGGGGAGGGAAGCTCATCGGCTTCGGGGACAACGCGAACGGCCTGTCCGGCAACTACGACCGGCACGTCTTCCTCCGCGACGACGGGCGCCTCACCTACGGCACCTGGACCGGCCAGGAGAACACCGTGACGAGCTCCGGCTCCTACACGGACGGACGCTGGCACCAGGTCGTGGCGACGCAGTCCTCGGACGGCCTGAAGCTCTACGTCGACGGCGCCCTCATCGGCACCAACCCGCAGACGCAGGCGCAGGCGTACGACGGCTATTGGAAGCTCGGAGGCGACCCGACGTGGGGATCCTCGAGCCCCTACGTGGCGGCGACCATCGACGAGGCGGCCGTGTACTCGACCGCGCTGTCGGCGAGCACCGTCAGCCAGCACTACGCGCTCGGCCAGGGCACGAAGCCCAACCAGGCGCCGACGGCGGCCTTCGATGCCCGGGCGACCGACCTGTCGGTGGCCGTGGACGCGAGCGCATCCGCGGACGCCGACGGCAGCGTCGCGTCCTACGCCTGGCAGTTCGGCGACGGCGCCACCGCGAGCGGCGCCACGGCGACGCACGCCTACGCCGCAGCCGGCACGTACACGGTCACGCTCACGGTCACCGACGACAAGGGAGCGACCGCGGTGAAGACCTCGGACATCACCGTCGTCGCGCCGCGCGTCAACCAGGCCCCGACGGCCGCCTTCACCCCGACGACCGACGCCCTCCAGCTCGCCGTCGACGGCAGGGCATCCGCGGATGCCGACGGCCGCATCGCGTCGTACGCCTGGACGTTCGGTGACGGATCCTCCGCTACCGGCGCCGAGGCTCGGCACGCCTACGCGGCAGCGGGGACCTACACGGTCGGCCTCACGGTGACGGACGACGAGGGCCTCACGGGCACGTCGACCACCACCGTGACCGTCGCGCCGGCGCCGCCCGTCAACCAGGCGCCCACCGCGTCCTTCACCACGAAGGTCACGGACCTCGGCCTCGCGGTCGACGGCAGCGCGTCGGCCGACGCCGACGGCACCATCGCCTCCTACGCCTGGACCTTCGGGGACGGCGCCACGGCGACCGGTGCCACGGCGTCGCACGCCTACGCGGCTGCCGGGACGTACGCGGTGCGCCTCACCGTCACGGACGACACGGGCGCCACGGCGACCACTGTCCAGAGCGTCGTCGCCACCGCCCCGGTCGCGGTGGACGCGCCGCCCACGGCGTCCTTCACCAGCACCGTGTCCGGCTCGACGGTCTCCGTGGATGCGTCGGCCTCGGCAGACGCGGAGGGGCCCATCGCCTCCTATGCCTGGGACTTCGGCGACGGCACGACGGCGGTCGGACGCACGGCGACGCGCGTCTACGCCGCACCGGGCACCTACACCGTCGCCCTCAAGGTGACGGACGGGGCCGGGGCCATCGCGACCTCGACCGCCACGGTGACGATCGCCGCAGCGCCCGTCGCCGCACCCATCGCCCGCGACGCGTTCGCGCGCACCGTGAGCAACGGGCTCGGCACGGCGGACGTCGGCGGTGCGTGGACCCGCTGGGGTACCGCATCGAACCTGTCCGTCCGGGACGGGGCCGCGCGCCTGCTCGTCCCCGCGCCCGGCGTGACGTCGGGAGGCACCCTCGACGCGGTCAAGCAGACGGCGGTCGACATGCGCATGGACTTCTCGGTCGACAAGGCGGCCACCGGCGGCGGCACGTTCGTCTACGCCATCGGCCGTCGGGTGTCGAACAACAACGAGTACCGCGCCGTGGTGCGGCTCGCGAACAACGGCACCGCCGCGGTCTCGCTCGTCGCCCACCGCAACTCCGGCACGGCGACGACCATCGCCAACGAGGTGCGCATCCCGGGGACGATCGCCGCGGGCACGGCCGTCAGCGTGCGCACGCAGGTCACGGGCACCAGCCCGACGACGATCCGGGCGAAGGTCTGGATCGCCGGCACCGCGGAGCCGACGGCCTGGAACGTGCAGGCGACGGATTCCTCCGCGGGACTGCAGGCGGCCGGCGGGCTGGGCGTGCTCTCGTACGTCTCCGGCTCCGCCACGAACGCGCCGCAGACGGTGACCGTCCGTGACCTGACCGCGTTCGCCCCCTGATCGGGCGGGGTCGGGCGGTTCGCCGCGCGACCTCAGCCCGGAGGCTCGGATCCTGACCGAAGCACGACCCCCGGGGACGGGGGTCGTGCTTCGTCACCGCACCACATCCGTCCCGCTCGCCGGGCGACCCGGGAGGACCCCCATGACCCGCATGACACGCACCGCGCGCCGCGACCGGCCCTTCCTCGTCCAGCAGTCCTTCCCGACGCCGCGTCCGACCACGAACCCCTATCTCGTGATGCTCGCCGAGAGCATCGCGCGCCAGCCCGGCGTCGCCGTCCGCACCTTCTCCTGGCCGAGCGCCCTGCTGCGTCCCTACGACGTGCTGCACGTGCACTGGCCGGAGATTCTCGTGTCCGGTCACGGGCCGCTGAAGCGGCTGGTGCGGCAGGCGCTGACCCTGCTGCTCGTCGCGCGCCTCGCCGTCACGCGCACCCCGCTCGTCAGGACGCTGCACAACCTCGAGCTGCCCGACGGGATCTCCCGCCGCGAGCGCGCGATCCTCCGCCTGATGGAGCGGCGGACGACCCTCTGGATCCACCTCAACGAGGACACGCCCCAGCGCAGGGACCGGCTGCACGAGACCATCGTGCACGGGCACTACCGCGACTGGTACGCGCGCCACCCGCAGCCCGACCCGGTGCACGGACGTCTCGGCTACTTCGGCCTGATCCGCCGGTACAAGGGCGTCGACCGCCTGCTCCGCGCGTTCCGGGGGATGCCCGAGGACGCATCGCTCCGCGCGGGCGGCCGCCCGTCGTCGGCCGAGCTGGCCTCGTCGCTCGAGGATCTGGCGGCCGGCGACGACCGCATCGCGCTCGACCTGCGCTTCCTCGACGACGCAGAGGTCGTGGACATCGTCCGCTCGGCCGAGCTCGTGGTGCTGCCCTACCGGGAGATGCACAACTCCGGAGGCGCCCTCACGACGCTCTCCCTCGACCGGCCCGTGCTCCTGCCCCAGAACCACGTCAACCAGCGCCTCGCGGAGGAGACCGGCCCGGGCTGGGTGCACCAGTACGCGGGCGAGCTCACGGCCGAGGCCATCCAGGCGGCCCTGGCCGCCGTGCGCGCGATGCCCGCAAGCGCGCGGCCCGACCTCTCCCGCCGCGAGTGGCCTGAGGTGGGGGAGCGCCACGTCGCCGCCTACCGGCGGGCCGCGGCTCTCGCGCGTCGCGGATCCGCGCGGTGAGCCGGCCCTCAGTCGGCGGGGCGGGCGTACTCGCGATGCGCGTGGCCCCACGCGCCCGAGACG
>NZ_QWGT01000105.1 GCF_003576405.1 Clavibacter lycopersici | reverse complement strand
CGCGTCCGCGTCCCCCGCCGGATCCGCGCGCACCTCCCCGCCCGCTGCGACGCCGTCGCGAGAGACGCGCGGCGCAGGCCGAAGGACGCCGCCCCCGACCGCCGCCCCGAAGCCGAAGCGCCGCCACCCCAAGTGGCCGTACGTCCTGGTCCTGCTCGTGGTGCTCTTCGGCGGCGCGGCCGTCATCGCGACGTCGCTCTTCGGCCCGGTCGTGTCCGCGCTGCTCACGCCCGCCGAGCCCACCGACTACGACGGCGAGGGCTCGGGTGAGGTGCAGGTGGTCGTCAAGACGGGCGACACCGGCAGCACCATCGGCGACACCCTCGCCGCGCAGGACGTCGTGAAGACCTCGAAGGCCTTCTACCAGGCGGTCGTGGGCTCGGGCGGCGAGGTCGTCTTCCAGCCCGGGACCTACACGCTGCGGAAGCAGATGAGCGCGGCGTCCGCGCTGGCGATGCTGCAGGATCCGTCGAGCCAGGTGCAGGCCAAGGTCACCATCCCGGAGGGCCAGACGGCCGCGCAGGCGTTCGAGCTCGTCGCCGAGGGCACCGGCACCCCCGTCGCCGACCTCGAGGCGGCCGCCGCGGATCGCACCGCGCTCGGCATCCCCGCCGAGGCGCCGAGCATCGAGGGCTACCTCTTCCCGGCCACCTACGACTTCCCGCCGGGCACCTCGGCCGCCGACATGGTCAAGGCGATGGTGGGCCGCACCTTCCAGGCCCTGGACCAGGCCGGGGTACCGGCCGCCGACCGACACCGCGTGCTCACGATGGCGGCGCTCATCCAGAAGGAGGCGCGCTTCGAGGGCGACTTCTACAAGGTGTCGCGCGTCTTCCAGAACCGCATCGACATCGGCATGCCGCTGCAGTCGGACGCCACGGTGGCGTACGGGGCGGAGTCCTCGGGGCGCGTCACGACCACGGACGCGGAGCGCGCCGACGACAACCCGTACAACACCTACGTGCACCCGGGCCTGCCGGTCGGTCCCATCTCCAACCCCGGCGACCTCGCCATCAAGGCCGCCATCGCCCCGGCGGACGGCCCGTGGCTGTACTTCGTGACGGTGAACACCATCACGGGCGAGACGGTGTTCTCGGAGGACTACGACGACCATCTCAAGGCCGTCGCGCAGTGGCAGCAGTTCATGAGGGACAACCCCGGGAATGGCTGATCCGCGGACGCCGGCCGTGCGGCTGGCGGTCCTCGGCAGCCCCATCGCGCACTCGCTCTCGCCGCGGCTGCACCGCGCGGCGTACGACGTGCTCGGGCTCGACTGGTCCTACGAGGCGGTCGAGTGCACGGGGGGAGACCTCCGCGCGTTCGTCGACGGCCTCGGATCCGGCTGGCGCGGCCTCTCGCTCACGATGCCGCTGAAGCGCGACGTGCTGCCGCTCCTCGACCGGATCGACGACACGGCCCGGCTCGCGGGCGCGGCCAACACGCTCCTCCTGGAGCGGGACGCGACGGGCGCCATCGCGCGCCGCGGCGCGAACACGGACGTCGCCGGCATCGTGCGAGCGCTGGGAGGCGCGGGTGTCGGCGGCGTGACCGACGCCGTCGTGCTGGGCGCCGGATCCACCGCCCGGTCCGCGCTGGTGGCGCTCCGCGACCTGGGAGCGGCGCGCGTCACGGTCGTGGCGCGGCGCCCGGAGCAGGCGCGCGAGCTGGAGCCCCTGGCCGACGAGCTGGGCATCGTGCTCCGGATGGCGCCGCTGGACGACACGGCCGTCACCCTGGCGGGCGCGGAGGCGGCGATCTGCACGCTGCCCGGGGACGCGGCGGCCGGGATCGCCCTGCCGTCGGCGCTCCGGGACGACCGGATCCTCCTCGACGTCACGTACGCGCCGTGGCCCACCGGGATCGCGTCGGGCTGGGAGCGCGCGGGTGGCCGGGTCGTGCCGGGGATCGACATGCTCGTGCACCAGGCGCTCGGCCAGGTGCGTCTGTTCGCGGGCGGCGACGCGGAGGCGCCGCTGCCGGATGACGAGCGCGTGCTCGCGGTGATGCTCCAGAGCGTCGGCCGCGATCCCGGAAGGCCCTGGACGGGCGCCTGACCCGCCGGTCCGTCCCTGCCGCTGTGGGAGGATGGGGCCATGCTGCGTTGGCTCACCGCCGGGGAATCCCACGGCCCCGAACTCATCGCCGTCCTGGAGGGCCTGCCCGCGGGCGTGCCCGTCAGCCTCGACGGCATCCGCGCCGACCTCGCCCGCCGCAAGCTCGGCTACGGCCGCGGCGCGCGCATGGCGTTCGAGCAGGACGAGCTGAGCCTGTCGACCGGCGTGGTGCACGGGCTGTCGCTCGGCAGCCCCATCGCCGTGCGGATCGGCAACACGGAGTGGCCCAAGTGGGTCGACATCATGAGCCCCGAACCGGTGGATCCGGAGAAGCTGCAGGGCGCGCGCGCCGCGGCCCTCACCCGCCCCCGCCCCGGCCACGCCGACCTCGTCGGCATGCAGAAGTACGACTTCGACGAGGCGCGTCCCGTGCTCGAGCGCGCCAGCGCCCGCGAGACCGCCGCCCGCGTCGCCCTGGGTGCCGTCGCGCGCGCGTTCCTCGCCGAGCTCGGCATCACGCTCGTCAGCCACACGCTCGCCATCGGCCCCGTCCGCGTGCCCGAGGGCGCACCGCTGCCGACACCCGCCGACGTCGACGCGCTCGACGCGGATCCGCTGCGCTGCTTCCACCCCGAGACGAGCGCCCGCATGGTCGACGAGGTCGACGACACCAAGCGGAGCGGCGACACGGTCGGCGGCGTCGTCGAGGTGCTCGCCTACGATTTGCCGCCCGGCCTCGGCTCGCACGTGCACTGGGACCGCCGCCTCGACTCGAAGCTCGCGGCCGCGCTCATGGGAATCCAGGCGATCAAGGGCGTCGAGGTCGGCGACGGCTTCCTCACGACCACGCGCCGCGGATCCGAGGCGCACGACGAGCTGTTCTCCACGGCCGGCGGCATCGGCCGGTCCACGGACCGCGCGGGCGGCACCGAGGGCGGCATGTCGACGGGCACGGTCCTCCGCGTCCGCGCGGGCATGAAGCCCATCGCCACCGTCCCGCGCGCCCTCCGCACCATCGACACCGCGACCGGCGGCGCCGCCCCCGCGAACCACCAGCGCTCCGACGTGTGCGCCGTCCCCGCGGCGGGCGTGGTCGCCGAGGCCATGGTCGCCCTCACGCTCGCCGACGCGGTGCTGGAGAAGTTCGGCGGCGACTCCGTCGGGGAGACCCTCCGGAACATGCGCGGCTACCTCGACGCGATCCCCGAGGGCCGCCGCACCGGCGCCGACCTCGTGGACGAGGCGGACGCCGCTCCGCCCGCGCCGCCCGAGGCCTGATCGTGCCGGTCGTCCTGATCGGCCCGCCCGGCGCGGGCAAGACCACGGTCGGCCGCCGGGTGGCGAAGGCCCTGGGGCTGCCGTTCACGGACACCGACCGCGCGATCGTGGACGCGCACGGATCCATCGCCGACATCTTCCGCGAGCACGGCGAGCCGCGGTTCCGCGAGCTGGAGCGCGCTGCGGTCGTCGCCGCGCTCGCGGACGACGGCGTCGTGTCGCTCGGCGGGGGAGCGGTGCTCGACCCCGCCACGCGCGCGGACCTCGAGACGTGCGGCGTCGTGCTCCTCACCGTCAGCGAGCACGCCGTGCGCGCGCGGATCCGCGGCCACGACCGCCCGCTCGTCGACGGCCTCGACAGCTGGCGCCGCATCGTCGCCGACCGCGAGGAGCTGTACCGCTCGCTCGCCGACCTGACCATCGACACCTCCGACCGCCCGCTCCCGCGCATCGTCCGCGAGATCGAGCGCTTCGCCCGGGAGAGGCAGCCATGACCGAAGCGACCCCCACCGAGACCGCCGCCGCGGAGGCCGCCGCGGCCGAGCCCGACGCGCCCACCGTGATCCACGTCTCCGGCACGCCCGGGTACGACGTGACAGTGGGTCGCGGTCTCGTCGCCGGCGTCGGCGCGCTGCTCGGCCCGCGCGTCCGCAAGGTGCTCATCGTGCACGCGCCCGCCCTCGCCGAGGAGGCGTCCAGGCTGCGCGAGCGCCTGCAGGGCGACGTCGAGGTGTACCTCGCCGAGGTGCCCGACGCGGAGGGCGCCAAGCGCGTCGAGGTCGCCGCGTTCTGCTGGAAGATCATGGGCACCACGGACTTCACGCGCTCGGACGCCGTCATCACGCTCGGCGGCGGCGCCACGACCGACCTCGGCGGCTTCGTCGCGGCGACGTGGCTGCGCGGCGTCATGCTCATCCAGATCCCGACGACGGTGCTCGCCATGGTCGACGCGGCCGTCGGCGGCAAGACCGGCATCAACACGTCCGAGGGCAAGAACCTCGTCGGCGCCTTCTACGCGCCGACCGCCGTGATCGTCGACCTCGACCTGCTCGCGACCCTGCCGCGCGAGGAGATCGTCACGGGCTTCGCGGAGATCGTGAAGGCCGGGTTCATCGCGGTGCCGGAGATCCTCGACATCGTCGAGCGGGACGTGGCGCGCGTCACGGATCCCACGAGCCCCGAGTTCCGCCGTGTGGTGGAGCTGTCCATCGCCATGAAGGCCGAGGTCGTGGGGGAGGACTTCACCGAGAAGGGGCGCCGCGAGATCCTCAACTACGGGCACACGCTCGGGCACGCCATCGAGCACGCGGAGCGCTACCGCTGGCGGCACGGCGCGGCCGTCGCGGTGGGCATGATGTTCGCGGCGGAGCTGTCCCGTCTCACCCGCTCGCTCCCCGACGAGGCGGTCGACCGGCAGCGGCGGATCCTCGACTCGCTCGACCTGCCCACCAGCTACCCCGTCGGCCGCTGGCCCACGCTCGTCGCCAGCATGAAGCGCGACAAGAAGGCGCGCGGCGACATGATGCGCTTCATCGTGCTCGACGGCGTCGGTCGCGCGAGCGTGCTCAACGGGCCAGAGGAGGCGCTGCTGTTCGCGGCGTACCAGGAGATCGGGTCGTGACGGATCCCGCGCATCCCGACGCGCCCGCGCGGCCCGTCGCGCTGGTCACGGGCGTCGGCCGGGTGGCGGGTCTCGGCGCGGCCATCGCCGAGGACCTCGCCCTCGGCGGCTGGGACGTCGCCTTCTCCTACTGGTCCGCGTACGACGCCCGCATGCCGTGGGGCCGGCAGCCCGAGGACCCGGCCCGGGTGGCCGAGGCGGTCGAGCGCGCCGGCGGCCGGGCGCATGCCATCGAGGCCGACCTCATGGACACCGACGCGGCCGAGCGGATCCTCGACGAGGTCGAGCGCGCGCTCGGACCCATCACGGGCCTCGTCCTCAGCCACGCCGAGTCCGTCGACAGCGGGCTCCTCGACACCACCGTGGAGAGCCTCGACCGGCACCTCGCGGTCAACGTGCGGGCGTCGCTCCAGCTCATCCAGGGCTTCGCGCGCCGGTACCGGGCCGAGCCCGGCGCCGGCCGCATCGTCGCGCTCACGAGCGACCACGTCGTCGGGAACGTGCCGTACGGCGCGAGCAAGGCGGCGCTCGACCGCATCGTGATCGCGGCGGCACGCGAGCTCGAGCACGTGCGCGTCACCGCCAACCTCGTGGATCCCGGGCCCACCGACACCGGCTGGTTCACGCCCGAGCTGCGCGAGGGCCTCCGCCAGGCCACGCCCCGCGGGCGCCTCGCCGAGCCCCGCGACGCCGCGGCGCTCGTGTGCTTCCTGCTGTCGGCGGAGGGCGGCTGGATCAACGGGCAGCGCATCCGCTCGGACGGCGGCCAGAGCGTCGGCTGACCCGCCCTAGGCTGTTCGCATGTCACGCGTGCTCGTCCTCAACGGCCCCAACCTCGGACGGCTCGGCAGCCGCGAGCCCGACGTGTACGGCACCGGATCCCTCGACGACCTCCGCCGGGAGCTCGTCGCCTTCGCGCCCGACGACGTCGAGATCGACCTGCGCCAGACCGACGACGAGGCCACCCTCATCGGCTGGCTGCACGAGGCCGTCGACACGGCGACCCCGGTGATCATGAACCCGGCCGCCTTCACGCACTACTCGTACGCGCTGCGCGACGCCGCGGCGCTCGTGACGAAGGCCGGCCTCCTCCTCATCGAGGTGCACATCTCCAACCCGCACGCGCGCGAGGAGTTCCGGCACCAGAGCGTCATCTCGCCCGTCGCCACCGGCGTCATCGCGGGCCTCGGCACCGGGTCCTACCTCCTGGCCCTCGCGCACGTCGTGACCGGCACCCGTTAGGCTGATCCCTCGGATCGCCCCGCCGCCCGCACGGTCGGCACCGGCATCCCCGCGCGGCCGCACCGACGCCGCACCTCCCGCACGTCGAACAGGCAAGGATCCTCCCCGCATGGCCTCTACCGCTGACATCAAGAACGGCGTCGTCCTCAACATGGACGGCCAGCTGTGGACCGTCATCGAGTTCCAGCACGTGAAGCCGGGCAAGGGCGGCGCGTTCGTGCGCACCAAGGTCAAGAACGTCATGAGCGGCAAGGTCGTCGACCGCACGTTCAACGCGGGCGCGAAGATCGAGACCGAGACGGTCGACCGCCGCGACTTCCAGTACCTCTACGCCGACGGCGAGAACTTCGTGTTCATGGACACGAGCGACTACGACCAGATCACCCTGTCGGCCGCGCAGGTCGGCGACGCCAAGAACTTCATGCTCGAGAACCAGAACGTCACCGTGGCGCTGCACAACGGCGAGGGGCTCTACGTCGAGCTGCCCGCGTCCGTCGTGCTCACCATCACGTACACGGAGCCCGGCCTGCAGGGCGACCGCTCCACGGGCGGCACCAAGCCCGCGACGGTCGAGACCGGCCACCAGATCCAGGTCCCGCTCTTCCTCGAGCAGGGCACGCGCGTCAAGGTGGACACCCGCACGGGCGACTACCTCAGCCGCGTCACCGACTGACCCCGGTGAGCGCACGCACCAAGGCGCGCAAGCGCGCCCTCGACGTCCTCTACGTCGCCGACATCCGCGGGCAGACGATCCCCGCGACCCTCGCCGTCGAGCAGCAGCGGGCCGCCGCGGAGCCCGACCGGCAGGCGTCCTGGGCATACGCCCGCGAGATCGCGGAGGGCGTGGTGGAGCACCAGGACGAGATCGACGAGCTCATCGAGACGTACTCCGTGAACTGGACCCTCGCCCGCATGCCCGCCGTCGACCGCGCGATCCTGCGCATCGGCATCTGGGAGATCCTCTTCAACGCCGATGTCCCCGACGGCGTCGCCATCTCGGAGAGCGTCGACCTCGCGTCGTCGCTGTCGACGGACGAGTCGGCGTCGTTCGTGAACGGAATGCTGGCGCGGATCGCGGCGACGCAGGCCTGATCGCGCCACCGGCGTTACGCCGCGTGACGAAGCGCGACGGCGTGTGACGCACGGGGATCCGCGCGAGGGCGCGTCGCCCTAGCGTCGGGTCATGCCCGTCACCGCACCCGCCTCGCGACCCGATCGCGCTCCCGCGTCGTCGGATCCGACAGCGCAGCTCGCGCCCGGCTCCGCCGGCGCCGTCGAGCTGCGCGGGGTCGGGCGCTCCTTCGCCGTCGACGGATCCCGCGTCAGGCGGACCGTGCTCCGCGACGTGGACCTCGACCTCGCCGCGGGCGACGTCGTGGCCGTCCTCGGCCCGTCCGGCTGCGGCAAGTCGACCCTCCTCCGCCAGGTGAGCGGACTCGACCGGCCCGACGCCGGATCCATCCGCATCGACGGCACGCCCGTCGCCGACGTCGACCAGCGCTCTGCGGTCGCGTTCCAGGAGCCGCGGCTCCTGCCGTGGCGCACCGTCCGCGCGAACGTGCGCCTCGGCCTGCCGCGCGACGTGCCGCGCGCGGAGGGCGACGCCCGCGTGCGCGACCTGCTCGAGCTCACCGGCCTCGCCGAGGCGGCGGACCTCCGCCCCCGGCAGGTCTCCGGCGGCATGGCCCAGCGCGCCTCACTCGCCCGCGCCCTCGCGCGGCGGCCCCGCGTCCTCGTGCTCGACGAGCCGTTCGGCGCGCTCGACGCCCTCACCCGCCTCCGGATGCAGGACCTCCTGCTCGACGTGCACGCGGCGATCCCGACCACGGTCCTCCTCGTCACGCACGACGTGGACGAGGCGCTGCACCTCGCCGACCGCGTGGTGCTGCTCGGCCCGGACCCGGAGGAGGGCGCGGCACCCGGCGCGACCGTGCGCCGCGTGCTCGAGGTGCCCGGATCCCGCCCCCGCGACCGCGGCGACGCGACCCTCGCCGCCCTCCGCGCCGAGCTGCTCGAGGGGCTCGGCGTGCCGGGCCACCGGGCGCGCTGAGCCGGACCCGCACCGCCACCCGCCCGACCGCCACCCGCATCACCCGACTCCGCACCGACCGACTCCGCACCGACCGACACCGCACCGACCGACACCGCATCACCCGACACCGCACCGAGGACCCACCGTGACCCGTCTCCTGCCCCGCAGATCCCTCCCCGCCCTCGCGCTCGCGAGCGCCGCCGTCATGCTCCTCGCGGGCTGCGCCGCGGGGGAGGGCTCGTCCGTCGCCCCCGCGGCCGACGCCACCGCGGACCCCGCCGGCTGGAGCGCCGACACGCTCACCCTCGACTGGGCGACCTACAACCCGCTCAGCCTCATCGTGAGGGACCAGGGCCTCGTCGAGAAGAGGCTCGGATCCGACGTCACGGTCGACTGGGTGCAGAGCGCGGGCTCCAACAAGGCCAACGAGCTGCTGCGCGCGGGCGCCGTCGACGTGGGATCCACCGCCGGATCCGCGGCGCTCCTCGCCCGCGCCAACGGCTCGCCCATCCGCACCATCGACGTGTACTCGCAGCCCGAGTGGACCGCGATCGTCGTGCCGAAGGGATCGCCCATCACGAGCGTCGACCAGCTCCGCGGCGCCGACATCGCGGCGACGAAGGGCACCGACCCGTACTTCTTCCTGCTGCAGACGCTGGACGAGGCAGGCATCCCCGCGTCCGACGTCACCATCCAGAACCTCCAGCACGCCGACGGCCGCGCGGCCCTCGAGAACGGCTCGGTCGACGCGTGGGCCGGGCTCGACCCGCTCATGGCCGCGAGCGAGGCGGAGGCGGGATCCACGCTGCTGTACCGCAACGTGGACTTCGCGACCTACGGGTTCCTCAACGCCACGCAGTCGTTCCTCGACGCGTCGCCCGACCTCGCGCAGGCCGTAGTCGATGCGTACGAGGAGGCGCGCGCCTGGGCCGTCGACCACCCGGACGAGACGGCGGCGATCCTCGCGCAGGCCGCCGCGATCGACCCCGCCGTGGCGTCCACGGTCATCGACCGCACGAACCTCGGCGTCAGCCCCGTGCCGGGCGACGC
>NZ_QWGT01000104.1 GCF_003576405.1 Clavibacter lycopersici | reverse complement strand
GGCGACCTCGACGTGGCAGCCGTGCTGAAGCGCCGCGACTCGTTCACCAGCTCCTGGTCCGACGAGGGCCAGGTGAGCTGGCTCGAGGGCATCGGCATCGACCTCGCGCGCGGCCACGGCCGCATCTCCGGGCCGCGACGCGTCACGGTCACCGCGCCCGACGGATCCACGACCGAGCACGAGGCGACGCACGCCGTCGCCGTGAGCACCGGCACCGCGGCGCTCCTCCCCGACATCCCCGGTCTCGCCGAGGCCCAGCCCTGGACGAGCCGGGAGGCCACCAGCGCGGAGATCGTGCCGATCTCGATCGTCGTCATCGGCGGCGGCGTGGTCGCGGCCGAGATGGCCACCGCGTACGCGTCGCTCGGCAGCGCCGTCACGATCGTCGCGCGCAGCGGCCTGCTCGGCGGGCAGGAGCCGTTCGCGGGCGAGCTCGTCGCCGACAGCCTCAAGGAGATGGGCGTCGACGTGCGCCTCGGCGCCTCCCCCTCCCGCGTGACGCGCGACGGCGACGAGGTCACCGTGGAGCTGTCCGACGGATCCGCCGTCACGGCCGCCGAGGTGCTCGTCGCCACCGGCCGCACCCCGCGCACCGACGACCTCGGCCTCGACACCGTGGGCCTCGAGCCCGGCGCCTACCTCGACGTGGACGACACGATGCTCGTCACGGGCGACGTGAACGCGGAGACGCCGTGGCTGTACGCGGTCGGCGACGTCAACCACCGCGCGCTCCTCACCCACCAGGGCAAGTACCAGGCGCGGGCAGCCGGCGACGTCATCGCCGCGCGCGCCACCGGCGGCACCGTGGACGACTCGCCCTGGGGCGTGCACGTCGCGACGGCCGACCACCGCGCCGTCCCGCAGGTCACGTTCACCGACCCGGAGGTCGCGAGCGTGGGCCTCACCGCGAAGGCGGCAGAGGACGCGCGTCTCCGCACGCGCGTCGTCGACTACGACCTCGGATCCATCGCCGGCTCGAGCCTGCACGCGGACGGCTACACGGGCCAGGCGCGCATGGTGGTCGACGAGGACCGCGGCGTGATCGTCGGCGCCACCTTCGTGGGCCCCGATGTCGCCGAGCTCCTGCACTCCGCGACCATCGCCGTCGTGGGCGAGGTGCCGCTCACGCGCCTCTGGCACGCGGTGCCGTCGTACCCGACCATCAGCGAGGTGTGGCTGCGCCTGCTCGAGACGTACGGGCGGCCGACCGCGTGATCCGGGCCGGGCTCGGCGCCGTCGCGGGCGCGGTCCGCGGCGTCCTGCTGGACTCGCCGCTCTCGCGCGCGGGCAGCGGCGTCGCCACCGTCGTCGGGCTCGCGATCGGCCTGCCGCTCAGCACGGGCGAGGTGCGCCGGCAGGGCGACCTCATCGTCCTCACCGGGCTGCCGGCTTGGGTCTTCGGGCGCGGCGGCACGTGCGTCGGCCGCGTCTACCTCACGCGCGACAACGCCGGCCCCGCGGTGCTCGAGCACGAGGCCGTGCACGTCGTCCAGTGGCGGCGGTACGGCCTGCTGATGCCGCTGCTCTACTGGTGGGCGGGGCGGGATCCGCTGCGCAACCGGTTCGAGATCGAGGCCGGCCTCGAGAAGGGCGGCTACCGGTGACCGGACCGCTCGACGGCCGCACCGTCGTCATCACGGGCGCGAGCTCCGGCATCGGCCGCATCGCCGCGCGGGAGCTGCACGAGCGCGGCGCCGACGTGGTCGTGGTCGGGCGCGACCCGGAGCGCACGCGCGGCCTCGCCGCCGAGCTGGGCGCGCGGCACGTCCTCGCCGACATGGACCGCCTCGACGAGGTGCGCGCGCTGGCGGCGACGCTGCTCGGGACGTGCCCGCGGATCCACGTGCTCGCCCTCAACGCCGGCAGCCTGGTGCCGCGCCGCGCCATGACGGTCGACGGACACGAGACCACGTTCCAGCGCAACGTCCTCGCCCCGTACCTCCTCACGCGCCTGCTGCTGCCGCGGCTCGAGGAGACGCAGGACGCGCTCCGCGCCGAGGAGAGCCCGGTGCGCGTCATCGGCACCGCGAGCCGCGCGAACCTGTGGGGCCGCGTGCGCCTCGACGACCTCGACTGGCGGAAGCGCCCGTGGCTGGGCGGCTGGCAGGCCTACGGCACGTCCAAGGCGATGATGATCCTGATGATGCGCACGCTCGCCGAGCGCGTCGGCCCGCGGGGCATCCAGGCGTGCTCGTTCCACCCCGGGCTCGTGCGCACGTCGTTCGGATCCGACAGCACCGTGATGAAGGCCGTGCTCGCGCTCTCGATGGGCGCGTACGGCATCTCGGCCGAGGCGGGCGCCGTGCCCCTCGTGCAGCTCGCGTCGGTACCCGACATCGCGGCGCCGAACGGCACCTACTTCGACCAGCTCACGCCCGACGGGAGGACGACCGCGCAGGCCGCCGACCGGCAGCTCGGGCGCGACCTGTGGGCGGCGCTGGACCTCGCGGCGGGCACGGGCGGATCCGTCCGGCGCTGAGCCCTGCGCGAGCGGCCGCGAGCGGCGGACCCGCGTCAGCGCGTCGCGAGCAGGTGCAGCAGGTCGTCGTGGCCGCCGACGTGGCCGCCGAGCAGCACGCTGACCTCGGTGACCGGGTGCTCGTCGGAGATCGGCGCGGCGAACACCATCATCTCGCTGGCCCACGCGCCGACAGCTCGGGCGACCGCGGTCATGGGCTCGGCGGGTGCGCCGTCGGCTCCGCGGCCCTCGCGGGCGATGACGGTGACGACCATGCGCGGCGGGTGCGCGAGCGCGACCTCGACGGACGCGTCCGGCACCTCGACGAAGACGCTGCCGCGCGTGCACAGCGGCAGCGCGTCGAGCGCGGCCTGCGTCTGGGCGAGGCCGGTCTCGTCGGTGACGAGCAACACCTGGCGCTTCACGGCGTTGCGCGTGCGCGAGCGGGTCGCTCCGGCCATGGTCAGGATCCCTCGGCCGCGCCGGCGCGCCAGTAGCCCATGAACGCGACCTGGCGGCGGTCGATCCCGGTGTCGCGCACGAGGAAGCGGCGCATGGCCTTGATGCAGCCGGACTCCCCCGCGAGCCACGCGTAGAGCGTCGAGCCCTCGTGGACGACGGGCGCGTCCCAGACGATGCCCTCCGCGTCGTCCTCCGCGAGCGGCTGCGCGGCGTCGGCGAGCGCGACCTCGGGGGTCGGGATGGCGCCGACCTTCACATGGCAGTCGACCCAGTGGCGCACGGCCTCCTCGAGGCGAGATCCGTTCGGGCGACCGTCGCGCGGCAGCCAGGTGAGGTTCACGCCCTTCGGCACGCGGACGTCGAGGCGGTCGCCCGTGACGGGCACCTCGATGAACGCGCAGCCGACCGCGTCGTCCGGGAGGGAGGACAGGATGTTGCAGATGGCGGGCGCGGCCGTCTCGTCACCCGCGAGGAGCAGCGAGCGGGCAGCGCCCGGGTGCCACTCGATGCCGAGGCCGCGGGCGGGGCTGAGGGCGTCGGGGCCGATGATCACCATCTCGTCGCCGGGCTGCGCTGATCCGGCCCAGCGGGACGCGGGGCCCATGTCGCCGTGCAGCGCGAAGTCCACGTCGACCTCGCCGAGCTCGCGGCGGACGGCGCGGGAGGTGTAGGTGCGGAGCGGGTTGCGCTCGGCGTCGGGCAGCGCGCGCCACCAGGCGAACCAGTCGTCGCCACCGACGCCGGAGAGGTCGGGCAGGCCGTGCTCGGCGACGGGCAGCAGCAGCTTGATGCGCTGGTCGAGGCACTCGTCGCCGAAGTCGCGGAGGTCGTCGCTCTGGAACGTGATCCGGAGGAACGTCGGGCTCAGTCGCTCGATGCGGGCCACGCGCGCCGCGAACGGCCGGTAGGCGGGACGCTCGACCGCGGGTTGCTCCTCGACCACGGCCGAGGCTTCTGCCGTGCTGCTGGCGAGGGTCGCGGTGGAGGTAAGCACAGCCTAAGTATGGCATGCCTTACCTCATGGGTCGAGGTCGGGCGGCGGATCCGGGCACGGATCCACGGGAGGATGTCAGGGTGACCGCCCTCGTCCTCGCCGCCGTGTTCGTCGGGGCCGTGGCGCAGCGGGTCACCGGCCTCGGCTTCGCGCTCGTCGTCTCGCCCGTGCTCGTGATCCTGCTGGGCCCCTTCGACGGCGTGCTCATCGTGAACCTGTGCGGCGCGCTCTCCGCGGCGATCATCCTCGCGGGCGTCCGCCGGCACGTGGAGTGGCGGCGCTACCTGTTCCTCGCCGGACCGGCGCTCGTGGGGATCGTGCCGGGCGCGCTCCTCGCCTCCCTGCTGCCGGACGAGGCGCTCGAGATCGGGATCGGCCTGCTGCTCGTCGCGGCCCTCTCCACCTCGCTCGCGCTCCGCCGCACGGCGCGCGTGATCGACGGGCCGGGCGTCATGGCGGGCTTCGGCTTCGCGTCGGGCGTCATGAACGCGGCCGCCGGGATCGGCGGGCCGAGCCTCAGCGTCTACGCGGTCGTGAGCCGATGGGAGCAGCGCGCGTTCGCGGCCACGCTCCAGCCGTTCTTCGTCACGATCGGGGCCTCGTCGCTCCTCACGAAGCTCGTCATCGCGCCGGAGCGCTGGCCGGACCTGGGGACGGCCGCATGGGTCGGGATCATCGTGGCGATGCTCGCGGGGATCGGCGCCGGCACGCTCCTCGGCCCCCGCATCCCGACGCGCGGTGCCCGCGCGGCCGTCGTGGTGCTCGCGTTCGGCGGCGCGGTCTCGGCGATCGTCAACGGCGTGAGCGGACTCCTCTGATCCTGCCGCTCACCACTGCGGCGGGTGCCGCCGCTGCCAGTGCAGGCGCCGCTCCAGCTGGCGGCCGATCGCGAGGAGCGTCGCCTCTCCGCCCGGCTTCCCGATGAGCTGCACGCCCATCGGCAGGCCGTCGTCGGTGAGGTGCACAGGCAGCGTGATCGCGGGCAGGCCCGTGACGTTCGCGAACGACGTGTAGGGCGTGTACTGCACCTGCTGCGCGAAGTTCCGCTCGCCGTCGTCGGCGTCGTACCAGCCGATCGGCCGCGGCTCCTGCGCGAGGGCCGGCGTGAGCACGGCGTCCACGTGCGCGAACTGCGCGATGACGCTGCGCTCGTAGGCGGCGAGCTGCGCGAGCGCGCGGGCGAGGTCGCGGGCGGTGAGGGATCGGCCGCGCTCGACGAGCCAGCGGGTGAGCGGCTCGAGGAGGTCGAGGTCTGCGCCCTCGGCGGGGATCCCGGCGGCGCCCGCCTGCCAGATGGTGCGGAACGCGGGCGCGTAGGTGGGATCCGGGCGGAGCGCGAGGTCCTCCAGGCCGTGGCCGATGGTCGCCAGCTCGCGGACGGCGACGGCGAGCGCGTCGTCCGCCGACGGATCCCGCACGATCTCGTAGGCGTCGTCCCACGGGGTCGTGGTCATCACGCCGATCTGGAACCGGCCCTCGCCGCGTACGGCCGCGCCCAGCAGGTCGCCGTCGGGATCCTCGGGCGCGCGCAGCGTGAAGGGGTGCGGGATGCGCCCGTTGACCCGGCCGATCATCGCGTCGAGCAGCATGGCCGCGTCCGCGACGCTGCGGGCGAGCGGCCCGGGCACGACGAGGCCGGCGAGCGACTCCTGGCCGGTTCCCGCGGGCACGAGGCCACGCGACGGCTTGAGCCCGACGAGCCCGGTGGCGGCCGCGGGGATGCGCACCGAGCCGCCGCCGTCGGATCCCGGCGCGAACGGCAGCAGGCCGGCGGCGACGGCCACGGCCGCTCCCCCGCTGGATCCGCCGGCGCCGCGCGTCGTGTCCCACGGGGTGCGCGCGGGCGGCGCGACGAGGCTCTCCGTGTACGACGGCAGCCCGAACTCGGGCGCGCTGGTCTTGCCGAGGCTGATGCCGCCCGAATCGTCGAGCGCCTGCGGGATCGCGTCGGTGCGGTCGGAGACGTGGTCGCGGAAGAGGCGCGAGCCGAACGTGGTGCGGACGCCGGCGCGCTCGGACAGGTCCTTGTCGCCGAACGGCAGACCCCACAGCGGCGCGGTGCGCGGCACCTCGCGCTCCACGTGCCGTGCGCGCTCGAGGGCGCGGTCGGCGGTGACGGTCGTGAAGGCGCCGAGACCCGGATCCAGCCGCTCGATGCGCTCGAGGTAGTGGGTCACGAGCTCGGTCGGGGTGACCTCGCCGCGCTGGAGCTGGTCCCACAGGTCTTGGGCGCTGAGGTGGTGGAGTTCGAACACCGTCCCAGCGTAGGCCGGGGGCGCCGCGGGCCGACCGGCGGCGGATGCGCGGACGGGGCGGGCGCCGGTCGTCCGGCACCCGCCCCGTCACGGGGTCCGCTCGCGTCAGCGGCGCGCGGCCGCCGACATCCGGCGGCGGAACGCGACGAGCGCGAGGCCCAGCGCGAACGCGGCGAGCGAGGTGCCGAGCACGGGGCCGGACTCGGATCCGGTCGCCGCGAGCGTCGGCTCCGAGCTCGGCGCGGGCACCACGCCCGTGCCCGACGGGACGACGGATCCGGCGGCCGTGTCGAGCGCGTAGAGCACCGAGGCGCCCGTGCTCGGCAGCAGGAACGCGAGCTGGTGCGATCCCGCGGCGAGGTCGGCCGGGACGGTGAACCGGACGCTCGCGCGGCCCTGCTCGTCGGTCGTGTCGACCACGGCGGCGTCGATCGGCGTGCGCGCGACCTCCTGGCCGTCGATCAGGGTCACGACCTCGGTGTCCTGCACGGGCGCGTTCGAGATGAGCAGCGAGGACAGCTCGTAGGAGCGCTCCTGGCCGGCCGCGGGCGCGGCGCCCGTGGTGTCGACGATCCCGATGGAGCGCGTCGCGGAGTCGGGCTCGACGGGCGTGTACTCGGTGATGTAGTCCACGAATGCGGTGAGGTCGACGCGGCCGGAGTCGCTCTGCTCGGTCGTGTTGCCGAGCTCGGTGAAGTTGTCGCCGCCCTCCGCGAGGAAGCTGTTGGCCACCATCGTGAAGACGCGCGCGGGATCCACCGGCTCGCCCTGGAAGAACACGCCCGTGATCCGCTCGCCGCGCGCGGCCGTCGGGTCGTACGTGTAGGTGAGGTCGCGCGAGAGGCCGAGCTTGAGGAACGGGCGCGACGATCCCTCGGGCTGCCACTGCTGCTCGAGCACGGCCTTGACGCCCGCGCCCGTGATCTTCGCGGTCGTGAGCGTGTTGGCGAACGGCTGCACGATGGCGGCCTCCTTGTAGGTCACCTCGCCCTCGGAGTCGCCCGCGCCCGAGGAAGCGACGTTCAGGTCCTGGCGGATGCCGCCCGGGTTCATGAAGGCGATCTCGGTGCCGAGATCCTCCTGCGTGGCCCACAGCTGCGCGTCGGCCACGAGGTTGCCGATGGTGGACTCGCCGCCGCGGTTCTCCTCGCCGTCGGCCTGGCGGGCCCGCGTGATGTCGCCCGTGATCTCGCCGACCGTGCGGCTGCCGATGACCTCGGCCTTCGCGACCGCGTCGTCGACGATGCGCTGCACCGCGGGATCCGCCGGGAACGCCGGCTCGCCCTCGGCTGTGAGGAGCGGGACGAGCTCGGAGCTGATGGACGTGAGCGCCTTCGTGGCGGGATCCACCGTGAGCGACAGGTGCCCGAGGTTCGTGCCGTAG
The DNA here is from genome assembly GCF_003576405.1 of Clavibacter lycopersici. Classification (GTDB taxonomy): domain Bacteria; phylum Actinomycetota; class Actinomycetes; order Actinomycetales; family Microbacteriaceae; genus Clavibacter; species Clavibacter lycopersici. The sequence goes on along the minus strand of NZ_QWGT01000104.1, from coordinate 1,725 downwards.
CTGCCGGTCTGCAGGACGGGCAGCGGGAGGGCCTTCCCCGCGACGGGCAGCTCGTAGTCGTAGCCGAGGTGCGTGTGGCCGGAGACCACGGCGTCGACGTCGGCCTGCACGCCCGTGACGATGCGGCCGAATACCGAGTCGTCGGTGAGCGAGGCCTCGTCGGAGGTGGACGCCCCCTCGTGCACGACGAGGACGACCACGTCGGCCTCGCCGTTCGCCTCGTCGCCGTCGCGGAGCGCGCGGGCGGTCGCCGTGGACGCGTCCACGACGCTGCCGACGTCGAGGGTCGCGAGTCCGGCCGGGCTCACGAGCTCCGGCAGCGCCTCGGTCGTGGCGCCGACGAACGCGACGCGCACGCCGTCGAAGTCCTGCACGTCGTAGGCCGCGTACGCGTGGTCCGTCGTGCCCTTCTCGTAGAGGTTCGCCGAGATGTAGGGGAAGTCGGACGCGGGGACGACCCGGTCGTCGACGTCGTCGCGGCCCTGGTCGAACTCGTGGTTGCCGAGCGTGGAGACGGAGACGCCCATGGCGTTCAGCGCATCCAGCGTCGGCTCGTCGGCTTGCGACAGCGAGGTGAAGGTGCTCGCGCCGATGTTGTCGCCCGCGGAGATCAGCGTGCTGTTCGGGTTCTCGGCCTTCGCCTGCTGGAACGCGCCGGAGATCACGGCGGCACCCGCGGTCGACGAGGTGGTCTCGAGGCGGCCGTGGAAGTCGTTGATCGAGTAGACGTCGATCGCGACGTCACCCTCGGTTGCTGACGCGGGCGCGGCGCCGAGGCCGAGGACCGCGGTGGCGGAGAGGCCCGCCACGAGGGCGAGGGCGCCGGAGCGCGCGGCCCCGGACGGGCGGCGGGTGGGGGCAGGGCGCATGCGGGGACATCCTCGTTCGGGCGGGCGGCGGTGATCAATACCTTACGGAGCTGAGGTTTCCGTGGGGTTAACTCCCGGATCCGCTCCGAGCGCTCCCGCGCCCGGCGGGCCGCGGGTCAGCCGCGCACGAGCCCCGCGAGCTCCGCGCGCGTCGACGCGCCCATCTTCCGCAGCAGGTTCGCGACGTGGAACTTCACCGTGTTCTCGCTGATCCCGAGGGCCGTCGCGATGGCGCGGTTGCGGGATCCGCCGGCGACCAGCGCGAGCACCTCCCGCTCGCGCGCGCTGAGCCCCGCCTCCCCCGCGGCGTCGAGGCCCGCGGCGGGCGCGTCGAGCGGCAGGCGCACGGCGATCTCGGATCCCCAGCCGGGCGTCGCCGTCACGTCGAGCGCGCCGTCGAGCGCGGCGACGCGGTCGGTGAGGCGGCGGAGCGCGTCGAGGTCGGCGGTGGTGGCCCCCGCGCCGTCGTCGCGGATCCCGACGAGCAGGTTGCTGCCGTCGCAGTCCCACTGGATCCGCACGCGCGTCACGTCCGGCTGCTCGACGAGCGCGAGCACGGCGCCCCGCACGATGGCCCGGCCCGCGTGCGCGACCTCGCCGGGGAGCGCACGGCCGTCCACGGGCGGCTCGACGAACTGCACGTCGAGGTCGCGGAAGCGCACGAGCGGGCGGAGGTCGTCGCGCAGCCGGGCGAAGGCGCGCGCGACGGGCTCCTCGCCGAGGGAGCGGTCGCGGTCGCTCGCGGCGCGCAGCTCGACCATGGCGTTGGTGGCGAGGTCGGCGGCGGTCTGGCGGGCGGCCGCGTCGCCCGTGCGGCTCGATCTGAGGACGGCGAGCAGCGACTCGAGGGTGGTGG
>NZ_QWGT01000103.1 GCF_003576405.1 Clavibacter lycopersici | reverse complement strand
GGCGGATGCGGCGCGCGGTCGGGCTGTGGGGCTGCGGCACGGACGCGCCGCGGGACGGGCGGACCCGGCCCGCGGATCCGGGCCGACGACGCCCCGGAACCCGTGCCTCAGAACGCCCGGTTCGCGTAGACGATCCCGCAGGCCACGCCCACGGCGCAGACGACCGCGAGCCCGACGACCGCACCGGCCGCCGCGGCGACCAGACGGGGGAGGGGACTCGTCACGCACCGAGCCTAGGCCAGCTCGACGGGGCCGTCATCGCGGGCTGCGGCCGAGCATCCGCCCAGGAACCCACCGAGTAGGCTGGCCCGGATGGAGAGAGAGGCTGCCGTGTCCGAGGACGAGCTGACGTTCCGGGCGGCGTACTGGCCCGTGCTCCTCCTGCGCGCACTGCCCGCGCTCGCGCTCGCCGCGTTCATCACCTTCTCCAGCGACCACTCGCCGGCCCTCGGCCTCGTGGCGTTCGGCGTCTTCGCGATCCTCTCCGGCGCCATCACGGCCGGCCTCGGCGCGCGCGCCCTCCGCGGTCCCGCTGCGCGCCTCCGCACGAGCGCGATCACGCAGGGCGCGCTCACCGTGGTGGCCGGCGTCGCGGCGCTGCTCGCCCGCGACGGCGGCGTGCTCGTCCTCCTCTACGTCGTCAGCGTCTGGGCGGTCGTCACCGGCTTCCTCGAGCTCGTCGCCGGCCTGCGCTCGCGCGGCCGCGTGCCCGGCGCCAGCGACGCGATCACCACCGGCGCGCTCACCGTCGTCCTCGCCGTCGCCTTCCTCCTCGTGCCGCCGGACCTCGTCGTCCAGTACGGCGGGGTCGAGCAGCGCGAGGGCCAGCTCACCGCGCCCGTCGTGGCCGTCGGCCTGCTGGGCGCCTACGCGGCGATCGTCGGGGTCTTCCTGGTCATCGCCGCCCTGAGCATGAAATGGGGCACATCCACCCCCACCGCGACCTCCGCGGCGGACGCCCCCCGGACCACCGAGAGCGCGAACTGACCGTGACTTCCAACATCCGCAAGGACCGCATGCGCCCCGCCGAGCTGCTCGGCATCGCCGCGGCGCTCGCCGCGTTCGTCGGCGTCATCGTGGCGCTCAGCACCCGGCCCGCCGACGGCCAGGGCTGGACGGTCGTGATCGTCTTCACGGGCGTCGCCTTCATCGGCGCCCTCGTGATGCTGGCCATGCTCGCGCTTTCGTTCAAGCCGAACCGCGATGAACTCCAGGACATGGACGAGCAGGACCACCCGGACCGGCCGACCCGGCACTGAGCCGCCTGCGTCCGCTCCGGTCGACGCCGTCCGGGCCGATGGGCTCCGCTGAGCGGTCCCGGGACCCTCGCATCATGACGGGGATCCCGATGCCCGACCTCAGAGGATGTGGTCGACCAGCTGCGACGCCAGCCCCGCGTACCCGGCGGGCGTGAGCTCCAGCAGCCGCGCCTTCGCCTCGTCCCCGATGTCGAGGCCGGAGACGAACGCGCGCATCTCGTCGCGGCCGACGCGCTTGCCGCGCGTGAGCTCCTTGAGCACCGCGTACGGGTCGCTGATGGAGCTGCGCCCCGCCACGATCTCCGCCCGGATGACCGTCTGGATGGCCTCGCCGAGGATCTCCCAGTTGGCGTCGAGGTCGGAGGCCAGCAGCGCTCGGTCGACGTCGATCTCGAGGAGGCCGCGCCCGATGTTGTCGAGGGCCAGGAGCGAGTGCCCGAGCGCGACGCCGACGTTGCGCTGCGTCGTGGAGTCCGTGAGGTCGCGCTGCAGGCGCGACGTGACGAGCGTGGACGCGAGCGAGTCGAGCAGCGCATCCGACAGCTCGAGGTTCGCCTCGGCGTTCTCGAACCGGATGGGGTTGATCTTGTGCGGCATGGTGGACGACCCCGTGGCGCCGGCCTGCGGGATCTGCCGGAAGTAGCCCATGGAGATGTAGGTCCACACGTCCGTGCAGAGGTTGTGCAGCACCCGGTTCACGTGCGCGATGCGCGTGTAGAGCTCCGCCTGCCAGTCGTGCGACTCGATCTGCGTGGTGAGCGGGTTCCACACGAGGCCCAGCCCCGTGACGAACGCGCGCGACTCGGCGGGCCAGTCGACGTCGGCGTCGGCGGCGAGGTGGGCCGCGAACGTGCCCGTGGCGCCGCTGAACTTGCCCAGCACCTCGACGTCCTCCACGTCGGCCCGCAACCGCTCGAGCCGGTGCACGAACACCGCGAGCTCCTTGCCGAGGGTCGTGGGGGTCGCGGGCTGCCCGTGCGTGCGCGACAGCATCGCGTCGTCGCGGAAGAGGAGGGCCCGCTCGCGCAGCGCGCCGATGACGGAGACCAGCTTCGGCAGCCACACCTCGCGCACGGCCCGGTCGATGACGAGCGCGTAGGAGAGGTTGTTGATGTCCTCGCTCGTGCACGCGAAGTGCGTGAGCTCGGCGACGTGCCCGAGGCCGAGCTCCGCCAGGCGGTCGCGCACGAAGTACTCGACGGCCTTGACGTCGTGCCGGGTGACGGCCTCGACCCGGGCGAGCGCGTCGATCTGCTCCTGCCCGAAGCCCGCGACGACCTCGCGCAGCGCCGCCTTCTGCGCGTCCGTGAAGGGCGACGTGGAGAGGAGCGAGCGGTCGGTGAGGTGGATGAGCCACTCGATCTCGACGTGGATGCGCGCCCGGTTGAGGCCCGCCTCCGAGAGGTGCTCGCCGAGCTCGGTGACGACGGGGGCGTAGCGGCCGTCGAGGGGGCTCAGCACCTGCGGGGGCAACGGGCTCATGCGGGGGGATCTCCTAGCTGGGGGGACGGATGCCGGGCTCGACCTGCGCGAGGAGGGCCCGGGCGGCTCGATCTATCATCCCAAGAACCCGGTCGAACATCGCCGCGTCCGTGTAGTAGGGGTCGGGCACGTCCCGCAGGTGCGCCTGTGGAGGATCGAACGACAGCAGCAGGTGGATCTTCGCCCGGTCCGCCTCCGTCCGGGCCCACTGGCGCAGCGTCCGCTCCTGGCCGCGGTCGAACACGACGACCAGGTCGAGCTCGGGGAGCGTGTCCGGGTCGAACTGCTGGCGCGGTGCGCGGATCCCGACAGGCCGCGCCGCTCGAGCGCGTCCAGGGTGCGCGCGTCGGCCTGCTCGCCCACGTGCCAGTCGCCCGTCCCGGCGCTCGTCACGGAGACGCGGTCGGCGTGCCCGGCGCGTCGCACCAGGTCCCGGAAGACCACCTCCGCCATGGGGGAGCGGCAGATGTTGCCGGTGCAGACGAAGGCGATCCGGAAGACGGGGGGAGCCGTCGGGGCCGGAGAGTCGGGGGCTCCCATGCGCTCATTCTGTCGGCTGCGGTCCCTCCCCACACCCCCGCGAGGCATCCCCGTCCCCCGGATGCGGCGTCCGGCGTCGGTCCGTTCCCGCCTCGGCGCACGATGCGGGCCGAGGGAGAGGACGGGGCAGGATGCGGGAGCAGGCGGGCGGATGGGGCGCGGGCGACGGGGATCCGCGCGGCGCGGCGGGGCGGGAGGGCGGCAGCACGCCCGGGCAGCTGCGCGCCGAGGCGCTGTCGCGCGCGCATGCGCTCGCGGTCCTCGTCGGAGCGGTGACGGAGACGCACCGTGACATCGCATCGTGCCGTGACGACCCCTCGTGGTCCGGCCGCGCGCACGACGCGTTCTCACGTGCCCTCGACGACCTCGCGGACCGGGTGGCGCTCGCCGCGACGCTGCTCCACGACGCTCATCCCGCGCCGCGATCCGCGCCCGGCTGCTCCGGAGGTCGCTCGTGACGGACGACGCGTCCGCGGGCCTCACCGTCACCGTGGGAGGCGGCACCGCGGTCGCGACGGACGACCTCATCCGCATCGCCGCACGGCTCGACGACGCGGGCGGGCACCTGGACGACCACGCCCGGGCGCTCGCGCTGCCACCCCTGGTGTCCTCGGTCACGGGCGAGCACGACACCGGCCTCGACGCGCCGCGGACCCTCCTGGCCTCCGCGGCCCACGATGCGCGGGCGCTCGCCGTCGACCTGCGTCGCGCCGCCGCCGAGTACGCGGACGGGGAGCGCGACGTCGACCGCTGCGTGCGATCCGCGTCGGGCGACGGGGCACGGGATGCGGCCGGCTCGGGCTGGGGAGGCCTCGGCGAGGAGGTCGTCCGCAGGTCGGCCGACGGGCTCCGGCTGGCGGGTCTCCTCGGCATCCTCGCCCTCCATCCGGACGGGAGCAGCCGCATCATGCTGCCCGCCGTGATCCGGGACGCGGTCTCGGACATCGCGGCCTCGGCCACGCGCTTCCTGCCGGGCCGCCCCACCGGAGACGACGACGTGCGGGAGACGACCGCGGGGCTCCTCGCCGCGCTGGGTGCCGTCGGCCTCCTCCGCGACCCGTCGGCCACCGTCCACGTGCGTGCCGACGCGGTCCGGCCGGCGCCGTCGAGCCTGGCCGACCTCGCCGACCGGATCCCCGACCCGGTGCCCGGCTCGGCGCAGATGCGGGTGGAGCAGTACCGCGCACCGGACGGGCGCCGCCGCTTCGTCGCCTACCTCGGCGGCATGGTCACCCTGGATCCGCGCACGGGCCGCGAGGACTTCGGTCCCGCATCGGCGGCCGCCGCCCTGGCGACGGAGGGCGGGTCCGCCGTGCACGCGGCCGAGACGGCGCTCCGCGAGGCGGGCGTCACGGCCCACGACGAGGTGTACGTCGTCGGCTACTCGATGGGCGGGATCCTCGCGCGCTCGGTGGGCGACGACCCCGGCTTCCACGTCACCCACGAGCTCACCTTCGGCTCCCCGCTCGGGCAGCTGCCGCTGCGCGGGGGGATCGACGGCGTGGCGGTGGAGCACACGGACGACCCGGTCCCCGCCTTGGGAGGCGTGCGCTCGTCGGCCGGCGACGCGGGCGACGACGTCGTGGTGCGGGCCCCGGCCTTCGGCCCGACGGACCCAGCGGCCCCGCTGGACGCGCACGGGCTCGACACCTACCGGGCGACGGCGACGGAGATGGACGCGTCGCGCTCGCCGAGCCTGGTCGCGGCGCGCGACGGGCTGCATCGCTTCCTCGACGGCGCGACGCCCGTCGCATCCCACCTCTACCGGGCGGAGCGGCGGCCGCCCGGCCCGTCGGGCGGAGGGATGTGAGGCGCGGATCAGGCGCGCGAGGTCACGGGCCGCAGCACGAGCCCCACGAGCCAGCTGAAGAGCGCCATCAGCAGCGCGCCGAGCACGCCCCACCAGAAGCCCTCCACCGTGAGGCCGAAGCCGATGGTGTCGGAGATCCCCGCCACCAGGAGGAACAGCAGGCCGTTGACGATGAGCGCGATGAGCCCGAGCGTGAGGATGTAGAGGGGGAACGCCACGATGCGGATCGCCGTGCCGATCACGCCGTTCACGACGCCGAAGATCGCGCCGAGCAGCAGGTAGGTGAGGACGGTGGCCGTGGTGTCGCCCGGTTCGTAGGCGGTCACGACGGTGCCGGAGACGATGAGCGTGGTGAGCCAGAGCGCGACGGCGTTGACGACCACGCGGACGAGGAATCGGGGCATGATGCGATCCTCCCAGACGGCACCCGGGCTGGCCATGGGGACGGCGGCACCCCGCCCGTAGAATCGCCCGGTGACCCCCGAACCCGCGCCCCTCGACGCCGCCGCCCCCGTCCGGCTCCGTCCCGCCATCGCGGCCATGGTCGCCTACCGTCAGGGCAAGCCCGCGGGCGAGGACGACTTCAAGCTCTCCAGCAACGAGAACCCGTTCGACCCGCTGCCCTCGGTGCTCGCGCGCATCGACCAGGTGCGCGACGTGAACCGCTATCCCGACGCGGGGGCGACCCTGCTGCGCACCGCGCTCGCCGAGCGCTTCGGCGTCACGGTCGACCACGTCCACGCGGGCGCCGGATCCGTGGCGATCCTCTCGCAGCTCATCACGGCGGCGGCGGGCCCCGGCGACGAGGTCGTCCACGCCTGGCGCTCCTTCGAGGCCTACCCCACGCTCATCACGGTCGCGGGCGCCACGGGGGTCCCCGTCCCGAACCTGCCCGACCACTCGCACGACGTCGACGGCATGATCGCCGCGCTCACCGACCGCACGCGCGTCGTCATCGTCTGCACGCCGAACAACCCGACGGGCACGCTCGTCACGGAGGCCGACCTCGAGCGCCTGCTCGCGGCCGTGCCGCGCGACGTGCTCGTGCTCCTCGACGAGGCCTACGGCGAGTTCGTCGGCCCGGAGCATGCCCTCGACGGCATGCGCCTCCTCGCCGACCACCCGAACCTCGTCGTCCTCCGCACCTTCTCCAAGGCGTACGGCCTCGCCGGGCTACGCATCGGCTACGCCGTCGGGCACCCGCGCATCCTCGACGCGGCCCGCTCCGCCGCCATCCCGCTCTCCGTCACGGGCCACGCGCAGCACGCGGCGCTGGCGTCGCTCGAGCACGAGGACGAGCTCCTGGAGCGCGTGGCCGTGCTCGCGCGCGACCGCGACGAGGCCTGGCGCGCGCTCACCGAACAGGGCTGGGCCGTCCCGCGGCCGCACGGCAACTTCGTCTGGCTCGCCACGGGCGCGGAGACCGCCGAGGTGGAGTCGCAGCTCGCGGCCGCCGGGCTCGTGGTCCGCGCGTTCGCGTCCGAGGGGATCCGCGTCACGATCGGCGAGCCCGCCTCTGTCCGGAAGCTACTGAACGCGTCCGCCGAGATTGTCCGGGGGCTGCCGGAGGGCCACCCTGCGCGCCGGTAGGTTGGGACGATGCCGGAAAGCGATGTGACGGTCCAGCTCCTGACCCCCGCGGGCGAGCTCGCACCGAGCGACTCCGCCGAGGAGTTCCTCCCGTACTTCGAGCGACTCACGGAGGACGACCACAGCGGCTTCCTCCGCGACATGCGCCTCACGCGCGCGTTCGACCTCGAGGCCACGAACCTGCAGCGCCAGGGCCACCTCGGCCTCTGGGCGCCGAGCACCGGCCAGGAGGCCGCGCAGGTCGGATCCGGTCGGGCCACCCGCCCGCAGGACCACGTGTTCCCCGCCTACCGCGAGCACGGCGTCGCGCTCATCCGCGGCGTCGACCCGGTCGACATCGTCCGCCTCATGCGCGGCGTCACGCACGGCGGATGGGATCCGGCCGTGGCGAACTTCCACCTCTACACGCTGGTGATCGGCTCGCAGGCGCTGCACGCCACGGGCTACGCGATGGGCGTCGCGTTCGACGGCGACGTCGCGACGGGGGATCCGGATCGCGACACCGCGGTCATCGCCTACTACGGCGACGGCGCCACCAGCCAGGGCGACGTGAGCGAGGCGTTCGTCTTCGCCGCGAGCTTCCAGACCCCGCAGGTCTTCTTCCTCCAGAACAACCACTGGGCGATCTCGGTCCCCGTCTCCACGCAGTCGCGCACGCCGCTCTACCTCCGCTCGCGCGGCTTCGGGGTGCCCAGCACGCAGGTCGACGGCAACGACGTGTTCGCGAGCTACGCGGTCACGGCCAAGCACCTCGACGACGCGCGGAACGGCGGCGGCCCCTCCTTCATCGAGGCGCTCACCTACCGCGTCGGCGCGCACACCTCGAGCGACGACCCCACGAAGTACCGCACGGACGACGAGCTGCAGGGCTGGGTCGCGAAGGACCCCATCGCCCGGCTCGAGGCGTACCTCCGGAACCAGGGCGCGCCGCAGTCGCTCTTCGACGGCATCGACGAGGAGGCCAAGGACCTCGCCGCCGACGTCCGCCGCCGCACCATCGAGCTGACCAGCCCCGCGCTGCCCGGCATCTTCGACCACGTCTACTCGGAGCCGCACCCCGTCACGACGGAGCAGCGCGAGTGGCTCGAGCGCTACGAGGCCTCCCTGGGAGGGAACCGATGACCGACACCATCGACCGCGCGGCCACCCCCGCCGGATCCGGCGACGCCGCGACGACCGGCACGGGCGCCGGCGCGCCCGCCGGCATCGAGAGCATGCCCATGGCGAAGGCGCTCAACGCCGGCCTCCGCCGCGCGCTCGAGGACGACGACAAGGTGCTCCTCATGGGCGAGGACATCGGCCCGCTCGGCGGCGTCTTCCGCATCACCGAGCACCTGCAGCGCGACTTCGGCGACCGCCGCGTCATCGACACCCCGCTCGCCGAGTCGGGCATCGTCGGCACGGCCATCGGCCTCGCGATGCGCGGCTACCGGCCCGTGTGCGAGATCCAGTTCGACGGCTTCATCTACCCGGCCTTCGACCAGATCACGAGCCAGCTCGCCAAGATCACCAACCGGCACGAGGGCGCCGTGCGCATGCCCGTCGTGATCCGCGTGCCGTACGGCGGCCACATCGGCGCCATCGAGCACCACCAGGAGAGCCCCGAGGCGTACTTCGCGCACACCCCCGGCCTCCGCGTCGTGAGCCCGAGCACCCCGCACGACGCCTACTGGATGATCCAGGAGGCCATCCGATCGGACGACCCGGTCATGTTCTTCGAGCCCAAGGCGCGCTACCGCCCGAAGGGCGAGGTCGACCTCTCCGCCCCCGGGATCGGCTTGCACGAGAGCCGCGTCGTGCGCTCCGGCACCGACGTCACGCTCGTCGGCCACGGCGCCATGGTCGCGATGCTGCTGCAGGCGGCCGAGCTCGCCGCCGAGGAGGGGACGAGCGTCGAGGTCGTCGACCTGCGCTCGCTGTCGCCGGTGGACTACGGACCCATCCTCGAGTCGGTGCAGCGCACGGGCCGCCTCGTCGTCGCGCAGGAGGCGCCGGGCCACGTGTCGGTCGGCTCCGAGATCGCTGCGACCGTCACCGAGCGCGCCTTCTACTCGCTCGAGGCGCCGGTGATCCGCGTCTCCGGGTTCGACGCCCCGTTCCCTCCCGCGAAGCTCGAGACGCTGTACCTCCCGGATGCCGACCGCATCCTCGAGGCCGTCGACCGCTCGCTCGCCTACTAGACGCCGCACCCGTCACGACGCCCGCCGCCCGCGCGGCAGAAGAAGAGGACCGCACGATGGCTGATTCCGAGTTCACCCTGCCCGACGTGGGCGAGGGCCTCATCGACGCCGAGATCGTCTCGTGGCGCGTGCAGCCGGGCGACCAGGTGGCGCTGAACCAGGTGATCGTCGAGATCGAGACCGCGAAGTCGCTCGTGGAGCTGCCGAGCCCGTTCGAGGGCACGGTCTCGGGTCTCCTGGTGCAGGAGGGCCAGACGGTCGAGGTGGGCACGCCCATCATCGCGATCGCGCAGGGCTCGCCGAGCGTCTCCGCGCCCGCCGAGACGCCCGCGCAGATGGCGCTTCCCGGGGAGACCGTGATCGAGGACGACACGGCCATCGAGAACCGCGAGCCCGTCGCGGCTCCCGCTCCCGCCGAGGAGACCTCGGGCGCCGTGCTCGTGGGCTACGGCACGGTCGGCAAGGTCGCGAGCCGGCGTCGCCGCGCGGAGCCGGCCGCCGCCGCCCCCGCCG
>NZ_QWGT01000102.1 GCF_003576405.1 Clavibacter lycopersici | reverse complement strand
GCGACGGAGCCCGGCCGCGCAGGGCGCGACCGGGCTCGTGGACGTGCGGGGACGGCGACCGCGTCGGGCGGTCGCGGCGGGATCAGGCCGGCACGCCCGCCAGCGCCTCGTCCAGCATCTGCCGGAACGCGGGCGTGATCACGGAGGCGTACTGCGGCGTGGTGTGCACGCTGTCGCGCTTCGTGGGCGTGCTCCCGACGAAGGACGGGCAGCGCTCCTCCCAGCAGAACAGCGAGGAGGTGTCGAGGTACGCGATGCCGAGCGCGGCGGCCGCGTCGGCCTGCGCGCGGTCCCCCACCTTCCAGGCGCCGGGGATCGACGCCTGGCAGTCGGCGGGCGTCGAGACCTTGGTGGCGCACGTCTCGAGCGGCTGGCCGACGGGCGGGGACGAGACGAGCACGACCTTCCCGACGCTGTCGCGCACCTGCCCGATCGTGCTCTGCACGCCCCCGGACCACTCGGCCACCGCGTCGTCGCCGGTCGCCTTCGACGCGAGCTTCAGGATCTGGCCGTAGCTGTTGCTGACGAACAGGATCTCCGGCTTCTCCTCCTGGATCGCCGCGATGGCCTCCGCGCGGAACTCCAGGCAGCCGCCCTTGGTCGAGGCGTCCGGGAAGTCCCACTCGACGTCCATGACGGCGCAGCCTGCGTAGGTGAGGCCGCGGATGTGGTGCGTCGCCTCGAACAGCGCCCGCACGGTCGGCAGCAGCGTGATCCCGGTCGAGTCGCCGAGGACCATGATCGTGGGCTTCCGGCTGTCGCCGAAGGAGCAGGAGCGCGGGTTGTCCACGTCGGTGCGGCCGCAGCCCTGGCCGTCCTCGACGGGGACGGCGGACTTCTCCAGGCCGTCGATGGCGGGGTCGAGCGCCGGCCAGCTGGTGGCGGCGAGGGCGTCGCGGATCTGCCCCTGCAGCGCCCCGAGGTCTCCGCCCGCGAGCTCGGCGGTCTCGACGGGGTCCTCCTCGCCGGGCGCGGCCGGACCGGTGGCGATCCGCGACGCGTCCTGGATCTCCTGCTGCCGGACGACGGCGAGGCTGATGAACGTGACGGTGAGGAGCGCGGCGGTCCCGAGGGCGGCGACCTTCGTGCCGGTCGACGCCCCGAAGCCCTTCTGGCGCCTCGACCGCTTCTTCTTGCGGCGCGCGGCGGCACCGGGCTCCAGCCAGTGCGAGCGGCGGATCGGGTCCTCGAGGCCGTGGTACGAGAGCACCGACAGGCCGAGGGTGAGCACCAGCACGATGACCGGGTAGCCGAGGTCCGCGGTGTCGGCGACGGCCGCGAGGATCACGATGACCGGGAAGTGCCACAGGTAGAGCGAGTACGAGATGTCGCCGAGGTAGCGCGACACGGGGTTGGTGAGGGGCCAGAGGAAGCGCTGGGCGCCGCCCGTGCCTCCCGCGATGACGAGCGCGGCGCCGACGACGGGGATCGCGGATCCGGGTGCCGGGATGGGCGACTCGCTGCTCAGCGCGAACAGCCCGTAGGCGATCACGGCGAGGCCGGCCCACGCGATGACGGGACGCGCGGCGTCCGGGATGCGACGCAGCAGCGGCGTGGCGACGGCGAGCAGCGCGCCGATGCCGAGCTCCCACGCGCGGGAGAGCGTGGAGAAGTAGGCGACGGCCGCGTTGCCCGCGGTGTCGGCCATGGCCCAGGCGAACGAGCCGACCGTGACGACGAGGAGGATCGCGGTGAGGATCCCCCGGTAGCGGCCGGGCCCGCGGAAGCGCAGCGAGAGCGCGAGGCCCAGCGTGAGGAGGATCGGCCAGACGACGTAGAACTGCTCCTCCACGCCGAGCGACCAGTAGTGCTGGACGGGCGAGACGGCGCTGTCGGCGGCCCAGTAGTCGGTGTCTGTCGCGGCGAAGCGCCAGTTGGCGACGAAGAAGAACGCGGCGACGCTGTCCCACGCGATGGCGGACGCGCGACCGGCGAGGAACACCATCCAGCTCGCGAGGACCGTGACGAGGAGCACGGCGGTCGAGGCCGGGAGGATGCGCTTGACGCGCTTGCGGTAGAAGTCGGCGAACGAGATCCGGCCGAGCTTGTCATGCTGGCGCAGCAGCAGCGACGTGATGATGAAGCCCGAGATCACGAAGAAGACGTCGACGCCGAGGAACCCGCCGGACGGCCATGCGAGCAGGTGGTCGAGGATCACGGCGATCACGGCGAGGGCGCGCAGGCCCTGGATGTCGCCGCGGAACGACCTCGTGCTGGAGCCCTCCGGGGCGACCGTCGTGGGTCGGCTCGGGCGGCTGGTGCGGGTGCTGGTCATCGTGTCCTCGCGTGGGGCGGCCCCGACGCGCGTGACGACGCCTCGTCGGCGGATGGCCGGTGGCGGTCGACGGTCGCCCTCGGGCCCCCGCGACCGGGGATATTTCCGCTCCCATGGTAATCCAGGGGACATCCCCATGGCGGTCGCGGCGGCACCGTGCTATTGGGAACGTGCACCCCAATCCGAGGGGCGAGGGTCGGTGCGAGCCGGCGCGTAGCGCTCGTCGCAGCACGAGGCCGGGCTGTGCAGGAGTAGGGCGGACGGGACTTGAACCCGTGACCGGCGGATTATGAGTCCGATGCTCTGACCAGCTGAGCTACCGCCCCGAGCGGCGTACTTAGGCGGCGCCTGAGCCGTCCGTGCGTCCGCGTGCCTCGTCCGTGACCGGTGCGGCCACGGACTCGCCACGATACAGGCTCTCGAACGTCGAGATCGTGCGCTCGATGTCGTGCGTCGCGACCACCGCGAGGCTCTCGCGCTTCATGCGCTGCAGCTCCTCCTCGGGCAGCTCGAGGACCCGGCGCAGCTTCGTCGCGAGGTCGTCGACGTCGCCGGGGCGGAACAGGTAGCCGTTCTCACCGTCGTGCACGAGGTGCGGCAGGGCCATCGCGTCTGCGGCCACGACGGGGAGCGCGGAGGCCATCGCCTCCATCGTGACGATGGACTGCAGCTCGGCGATGCTCGGCATCGCGAGCACGGTGGCGCGCGTGTAGGCGCGGCGCAGCTCCTCGTCGGAGACGTAGCCCGTGAATGTGGTGCGGTCGGCTATGCCGAGGTCGGCGGCGAGCTTCTCGAGCGCGGTCTTCTGGTCTCCCCCGCCGACGATCTCGAGCTCCGCGTCGAGCGACGCGGGCAGGAGCGCGAAGGCGCGGAGCAGCACGTCGATCTGCTTCTCCCCCGTCACCCGGCCGACGAACACGATGCGGTTGCGGGTGCGCGGGGTGAAGTCCGGCGTGTAGTTGGAGGCGTCGATCCCGCACGAGATGGGGATCACGCCCGTGAGGCCCGTGTACTTCTCGAGGAACTGGGCGGCCCGGCGCGTGGGCGTCGTGACGGCCTCGGCGCGCCCGAAGGTGCGGCGCGCGGCCTTCCACGCCATCGAGATGGCCTTGTCCTGCCACGCCACCGGCAGGAGCGTGTGCTGGAGCATGTTCTCCGGCATGAAGTGGTTGGTGCCGATGATGCGGATGCCGCGCTTCTCGGCCTCGATGCTGAGGCCGCGGCCCGTGAGGATGTGCGACTGGAAGTGCACGACGTCGGGCTGGACGGCGTCCAGGATGCGCGCGGAGTCCTGGTTGATCGACCACGGCTGGGCGAAGCGCAGCCAGTCGTGGGGGTACCAGCGGTAGCTGCGGAGGCGGTGCGCCGTCATCTCCTGGCCGTCGTGGACCTCGGTCCACGTGCCGTGCTTGCGACTCGCTGCGGGGGCGACGATGTGCACCTCGTGACCGCGTCGGACCAGCCCGCCCGCGAGGCGCTCGGCGAAGCGCGCTGCCCCGTTCACGTCCGGCGGGAACGTGTCCGCGCCGATGAGGATGCGCAGCGGTCGACCGGGGGTCGCCGGCTCGCGCGGGGTCTGCCCTGAGGTGTTCGGCAAGAAGTGTCTCTCCAGTGGTGTCGGCGTCCGGCGCGCGTCACGTGGATCCGGGTGGCGCGGGCCGGGTGTCGCAGAGCAACGTATCGCACGGGCCCCGGGACGGCCCGACGGCGCACCGTGGTCGCGGGAGCGGCGCCCGCGACGGCCGTCGGCGCGGTGGCCGGCGGATCCGTCAGGACGCGTGCGGGTGGTGCTTGGCGAGCTGGAACACGCCGGCGACCGCGACGGCGCCCGCGACGAGGAACGCCACGCCGGCGTAGAGCGGAGCGTCCGCGGCCTCGCCGAGGACCGTGACGCCGATGCACACGGCGACGAGCGGGTCGACGACCGTGAGGCCCGCGATGACGAGGTCGGGCGGTCCCGACGAGTACGCCGTCTGCACGAAGTACGCGCCGAGGAGCGTCGCGGCGATGAGGGCCACGATGCAGACGGCCGTGAGCACGTCGAAGTCGCCGGTCGTCAGGCGGTTGATGACGACCTTGGCGAGCGTCGCCACGAAGCCGTAGAGCACGCCCGCGCTGATGATGTAGAAGATCGCGCGCACGTGCCGCCGGAAGTAGAGGAAGAGGCCGCCGAGCAGCACCAGCACGATGCCGAGGATCACCAGGATCGTGATGAGCTCGGGCGTGCGGATGGGCGTCTCCTTCGCGAAGACCGCGGCGAACACCACGAAGAGGCCGACGCCGCCGATGCACAGCGCGACCGCCCGCTTGGCCTTGAGGTCGAGCCGCTTCCCCGTGGCCCGGGAGTTGAGGATGGCCGTCACGACGAGCGCGACCGCGCCGAGCGGCTGCACGACGATGAGCGGCGCGAGGCGCAGGCTCGCGAGCTGGAAGACGATGGCGAGGCCGAGCATCACGGTGCCGGCGACCCACGACGGGCGGCCGAGCAGCGCGCCGAGCTGGCGGAGGCTGAGACCCGCTGTGCTCTTCTTCCCGCGCGCCTCCATCTTCGCCACGCCCTGCGACTGCAGCTGCGCGCCCAGGGACAGGAACACGGCGCCCACGAGCGCGATCGGGATCCCGAGCGCCTGGTACGGGGTCAACGAGGCGGCCTGGAGGACGGGGCTGGCGTCGAAGGGCACGCCCCGACCCTACCCGGCGGCCCGCCTATCATCGGCAGCATGGCCGTCCTCCCCATCCGGATCACCGGAGACCCCGTCCTGCACGCTCCGGCCCGCGAGGTGGAGGTGTTCGACGACGACCTGCGGACCCTCGTGGCCGACATGTACGACACCATGGACGAGGCCCCCGGCGTGGGCCTCGCGGCGCCCCAGGTGGGCGTGCCGCTGCGCGTGTTCGTGTACTCCTACGAGACCGACGAGGGCGAGCCGCTGCGGGGCGTCGCCGTGAACCCGGACCTCTTCATCACCCCCGTGCCGGTGCGCGAGGCCGACGAGGACACCGAGGAGGAGGGCTGCCTGTCGTTCCCGGGCGAGCGGTTCCCGCTCGTGCGCGCCGACCGGGCGATCCTCCGGGCGGTCGACCTCGACGGGCGGCCGTTCGAGATCGAGGCGGCGGGCTGGTTCGCGCGCATCCTGCAGCACGAGTTCGACCACCTCGACGGCCTGCTCTACACCGACCGTCTCGCGCACGAGCACCGGAAGCCGGTGGCGAAGGTGATCCGCAAGAGCGGCTGGGGCGTGCCCGGGCAGTCGTGGCTGCCGGGGCGCGACCACCTGGAGGACTGAGGTCCGGACCTGCTCGGGCGTCCGGGCGTCCGGGTGAGCGGAGCGGGCCAGAATCTTTGCTACGCTTTCCAGGTTGCTCCACGTGATCCTCGATAGCTCAATTGGCAGAGCAGCCGGCTGTTAACCGGCAGGTTGTTGGTTCGAGTCCAACTCGGGGAGCGAAGGCCTCGCGGCTCCACCCGCGGGGCCTTTTACTTTGCCCTGCGAGCCCGCGCCCGGCTCCGATCCCGCCGATCCTCCGCCGTGCCCGGTAGCGTCGCGACATGGGGATGTTCCAGGTCGTGGTCGCCCGTCCGAACGACGCGGACCGGCTGTGGCCTCTGCTCGACGAGGACCTCCGGGCGCGCGACCCCTCAGGTGACGATCCGGTCGCCGACGCGATCCGCTCCCATCCGGACGACGGCCCCGCCGACACGCTGCCCGTCCTCGAGGCCAGGCGCGAGCGCATCGTGCGGCTCGTGTCGGATCCCGAGCGCCCCGTGCTGATCGCCTACTCCGGGATCCGCGCGGTCGGCTTCGCGCTGATGGACCGCAACGGGGTCGGCGGCCGGGCCTTCACCTCGGCGGGATGGCGCGGCCTCGGGGTCGAGGAGGAGATCCGCGCGGCCGCTCCCCTGCTCCTGCGCTGAGCGGCTCGGGACGGCGGCCTGCTACCCGGCGGGCAGCAGGCAGGTCGGGCTCGGCACCGCGATCACGGCGGGACCCGCTGCGGGCAGGCCCGTCGCCGGGTCGAGCCGGAAGGAGGCGACCGTGCCGGATCCCTGGTTCGCCACGTGCAGCCGGTCGTCGACGACCACGTGGTGCCGGGGCGTCTCGCCGCCGCAGTCGAACGCGGCGACGGGCGCGAGCGCGCCGTCGGCGGCGATGCCGACCACGGCGATCCGGTCGGAACCGCGGAGGCCGACGTAGGCGAGCCGCTCGTCCGCGGAGACGCGCACCTCGGCGGCGGAGTCCCGGGCGTCGGGCTCGGCTGCGCACGACGTGGACGCGGTGACGCGCCAGGAGGCGCCGCTCCCCTCGAGCGCGTGCAGGGTGCCGTCGAGCTCGCCCACCAGGAGCACGCGACCGGACGACAGGAGGGCCATGTGCCGCGGCCCGGTGCCCGGCGGGAGCGCGAGGGCGCCGATGCGGTCGAGCCGGCCGTCGCGGAGCGCGTGGGCGTGGACGGTGTCGGTGCCGAGGTCGGCGCTGAGCACGACGCCGCCGCCGACGTGCAGCGTGCTGTGGGCGTGGGGCCCGTCCTGCTGCGGGCGGGGGCCGGATCCCTCGCTGGAGAGCAGCTGCACGGCCTCTCCGAGGGTGCCGTCGTCCGCGATCGGGTGCACGGCGATCACGCCGTCGCCGTAGTGCGACGTGAGGAGCAGGCCGCCCACGACGTGCAGGTGGCAGGGCCCGGATCCGCCGCTCGGCTGGCCGCCCGCCCACTGGAGCGAGCCGCCGGGTCCCCGGCGGAACGCCTCCACGCGGTCGGCGGCCTCGCCCACCGCGTAGACCATGTCGCCGTGCGCGAGGAGGAACGACGGCGACGGCGTCTCGACCGCGGTGCCGACGACCGCGATGTCGCCCGTGATGGGGTCGACCGCGAGACCCGTGATGCCGATGCCCGATCCGCCGGAGTCGGCGGTGTAGCCGCCCGCCCACATCGAGACCTCGGGCACTGCGGCTTCCTCGGGCGTCATCACGTCGCTCACCCTACGGGGCGCGGCCGACACGGCGGGGGCGCCGCTCGGCGCCCCCTCGGGTTCAGTAGCCCGACGACGGCTCGACGATGCCGACGAAGTCGCCCGTGCTGATGAAGCCTTGCGTGTTGAGGCGGATCCGCTCGGCCAGCAGCGGCCTCACCATGTCCGGCGTGTCCGCGGTGTGCGGTGTGACGATGCAGCGCGGCTCGGAGAACAGCGGGTGGCCGTCGGGAAGCGGTTCGGGCGACGTGACGTCGAGGCCCGCGCCGTGGATCGCGCCCGAGCGGAGCGCGTCGAGCAGGGCGTCGGGGTCGATGAGCGCGCCACGGGCGATGTTGACGAGGACGGCGGTGTCCTTCATGGCCGCGAGCTGCGCGGCGCCGATGAGACCGGCGGTGTCGTCGGTGCTGGCCGCGGCGAGCATGACGACGTCGGCGCCCGGGAGCACCTCGTCGAGGCGGTCGGCGGTGACGGTGCGGTCGGCGCCCTCGACCGGGTCGCCGCTCCGGCGGACGACCGTGACGGTGCAGTCGAAGGGGGCGAGCAGCCGGATGTACTCCAGCGCGATGCCGCCGGCGCCGACCACGACGACCTCGGAGCGGTAGAGCGAGAGGCCCGCGGAGGATCCCCACGAGGTCGCCCGCGCGCGCTCCGGCAGCTGGCGCAGCGTGGCGAGGGTGAGCGCGAGCGCGTGCTCGGCGACGGGCTCCGAGTAGGCGCCCTTCGCGCTCGTCCAGACGAGGTCGGGCCGGTCGCACTCGCGGAGCGTGTCGGCGAACGCGTCGACGCCCGCGAACGGCAGCTGCACCCACTGGACCTGCGGGTTGGCGGCGAGCGTGTCGGTGAGCTCGGCGGCGCGGCGGATGGAGAGCCAGACGATGCCGCGGGTCTCCTCCGACAGCTCGGCGACCTCGCCCCCGCCCGCCCGGACCGCCTCCAGGTAGGCGTCCTCCGTGCGCGGCAGCATGGCGATCGGGCCGGGCGTGGGACGCACGTCGCCCGTGAGGCGGTGCGGCGTGGCGCCGTCGACCGCGCGGTGGACGCGGCGGGGTGCGGGCGTGGATGCGGTGGTGTCGGTCATATGCGGGGCCTCCGGGGGTGCGGGACGCGGGCGGGCGGTTCAGGGGATCGGAGCACGACGGCGGGGTCGGCGGCGTCGGGCTCGGCGGGATCCGGCTCGTGCCGGGCGGGTTCGTGCTCGGCGGCATCGCGGTCGGCGGCCGTGCGCGACTGCGCGAGCCCCTGCACGTACGGGTGCGTGGGATCCGCCAGCACGTCGTCGATCGCGCCGTAGCCCACGAGCGTGCCCCGGTGCAGGACGGCGAGGCGGTCGGTGAGGCGCTCGACGACCGCGAGGTCGTGGCTGACCACGAGGGCCGAGAAGCCGCCGCGGGACTGCAGGTCGCGCAGCAGGTCGAGCACGGCGACGCGGCTCATGACGTCCACCCCCGACGTCGGCTCGTCGGCGATGAGGAGGCGGGGACCCAGCACGAGCGCCCGGGCGAGGGCGACGCGCTGGCGCTGGCCGCTCGAGAGCTCGTGCGGGTACCTGTCCTGCGTGCCGGGCGGCAGGTCGAGCGCCGTCAGGAGCGTGACGACCCGGCGCGCGGCCACCTGGCTGTCGAAGCGGCGGTCGCGGGAGAATATCGGCTCGGCGATGGCCTCGCTCGCCGTGAGCTGCGGGTGCAGCGTGGTGCCGGCGTCCTGCGGCACGTAGCCGATGCCGTACGTGGTGCGCGTGCGCGCGCGGCGGCCCATGCGGCGGAGGCCCTGCCCGAGGACGGAGGCGTCGCCACCCGTGATCCGCGGCACGGCGGCCCCCTCGTCGCCCGACGGCACGAGGCCCGCGAGCACGCGTGCGAGGGACGACTTGCCGGACCCGCTCGCCCCGACCACGCCCAGCACCTCGCCCGGGAGGATGCGGAGCGTGATCCCGTCGACGGCCGGCGGCGTCTCCGCACCGCGCCGCGCCGGGTACGCCAGCCGCAGGTCGCGGGCGTCCAGCACGGGCTCGACGGGCCCGCCCTCCGCGTCGGCGTCTCGGGGGGTGTGCGTCATGCGCTGCTCCGTCCTCGGCGTGGGCGTGGGCGTGCGGCCGGCGGTCCGCCGGCCGCACCACGTGTGCGGGTTCCGACCCATCATGCCCGGGGTCGGCCGGGCCCCGCTCGGAGCCCCTAGCCCGCGGGCCGCTCGGCGGCCCGG
>NZ_QWGT01000101.1 GCF_003576405.1 Clavibacter lycopersici | reverse complement strand
CGACGTGGCCGCGGGGTTCGCGATCGGCCAGCCCTGCTCGGCGGCCGAGGAGGTCGTGGCCGCCGCAGGCGCGGCGCTCACGCGCTGCGACGTCACGGGCACGACCGCGGTCGTGGAGGCGGAGCGCCGCGACGGTCCACTCGGCCTCCCGGTCACGGCGCGCGCTCGAGCCGGTCAGCCTCCGGCCGAGGCGCCCGGATGAGCGGGTCGGCGCGCCCGGCCGACGGGGCATCGCCCTTCGGACCGGGTCGAGATCCGCACCGTGCTCCGGCGGCTCCCGGCCGTCCGCGCAGGGCGACCGGGCGGCCTCGGCGCCGCTCGGTCCGTCATCGGGCGGGGTCCTCCGGCCCGGCTCGCGAGGAGGTGGGACACGTCGCGTCCACGCGGCGCCGCGATTAGGTGGCCGGTCGGTGCGCGTGTGTATGGTGTGCCTTGTCGGGGACCCCGCCGCACGTCGCCCCGGATCGGATCCGAGCGGGCACGCATCCCGGACACCGGGTCGGCCACCGGCCCCCATGAACGCATATATAAGGAGTCACGTGCCCGGCACGAAGAAGTTGGTCATCGTCGAGTCGCCGGCCAAGGCCAAGACGATCGCCCAGTACCTGGGCAGCGGCTACGAGGTGCAGGCCTCCGTCGGGCACATCCGCGACCTCATCGAGCCCAAGAACCTGCCGCCCGAGCTGAAGAAGGGCACGCTCGGCAAGTTCTCCGTGGACGTGGAGAACGGCTTCGAGCCGTACTACGTCGTCAGCGATCAGAAGAAGAAGACGGTCGCCGATCTCAAGCGGGCGCTCAAGGACGCCGACGAGCTCTTCCTCGCGACGGATGAGGACCGCGAGGGCGAGGCCATCGCGTGGCACCTGCTCCAGGTGCTGAAGCCCAAGGTGCCGGTCAAGCGGATGGTGTTCCACGAGATCACCAAGGAGGCCATCGAGCGCGCTCGCGACAGCACGCGCGACATCGACACGGCCCTCGTCGACGCGCAGGAGACGCGGCGCATCCTCGATCGCCTCTACGGCTACGAGGTGTCACCCGTCCTCTGGCGCAAGGTCGGTCCCGGCCTCTCCGCGGGCCGCGTGCAGTCCGCGGCGACCCGGCTGGTAGTGGATCGCGAGCGTGAGCGGCTGGCGTTCGTCACCGCCTCGTACTGGGACCTGACCGCGTCGCTCTCGCCGCTCGAGCAGGAGCTCCCGTTCGACGCGCGCCTCGTGCGGATCGACGGCGCCCGCATCGCCACGGGCCGCGACTTCGACGACAAGGGCGCGCTCAAGAACGACTCGCGGCCGCTCGACGCGGAGAGCGCGGAGGCCCTCGCCGAGGCCCTCCGCGACCCGTCCGTGCCGCTGAAGGTGCAGAGCGTCGAGGCGAAGCCCTACACGCGTCGACCCGCCGCGCCGTTCACCACGTCGACACTCCAGCAGGAGGCCGCCCGCAAGCTGCGCTTCTCCGCGCGCCAGACCATGAGCGTCGCGCAGTCGCTCTACGAGAACGGCTACATCACCTACATGCGCACCGACTCGCCCTCGCTCTCGCAGCAGGCGATCAACGCGGCGCGCAAGCAGGCGGCGGAGCTCTACGGACCCGAGACCGTGCCGGACAAGCCGCGCCTCTACGCGGGCAAGAGCAAGAACGCGCAGGAGGCCCACGAGGCCGTGCGCCCCGCCGGCGAGACCTTCCGCACGCCGCAGCAGCTGGCGTCCACGCTGCGCGGGAACGACCACAAGCTCTACGACCTCATCTGGAAGCGCACCATCGCCTCGCAGATGGCGGATGCGAAGGGATCCACGGCGTCGGTCGTCATCGCCGCGGGACCCACATCCGCTGGCGAGGTGGCCGAGTTCGCCGCCTCGGGCACGGTCATCACGTTCCGCGGCTTCCTGGCCGCGTACGAGGAGAGCCGCGACGAGGAGCGCCACGGCACCGCCGAGCCGCGCGAGGCGAAGCTGCCCGACCTCAAGAAGGGCCAGGACCTCCGCCTCGTCGACGTCGACGCGAAGGGGCACGAGACCAGCCCGCCGCCGCGCTACACGGAGGCGAGCCTCGTCAAGACGCTCGAGGAGCTGGGGATCGGTCGCCCGTCGACCTACGCCGCCATCATCTCGACGATCGTCGACCGCGGCTACGTCACGCCGCGCGGCACGGCGCTCGTCCCGAACTGGATCGCGTTCTCGGTGGTGCGGCTGCTGGAGGAGTTCTTCACGGAGCTGGTGCAGTACGACTTCACCGCGGGCATGGAGGACGACCTCGACCGGATCGCGGAGGGCTCGGCCGAGCGCGTCGACTGGCTGAAGGGGTTCTACTACGGCAACGAGGCGCACAAGGGCCTCCGCCCCACCATCGACAACCTCGGCGAGATCGACGCCAAGGAGATCAACTCGCTGCGGATCGCGGACGACATCACCCTCCGCATCGGCAAGTACGGTCCCTACCTGGAGGTCCACGAGGAGGGTGCCGCCGCGGACGCGACGCCCCGCCGTGTCAACCTGCCGGAGGACCTCGCGCCCGACGAGCTGACGGCCGCCAAGGCCCGCGAGCTCATCGACGCGCCCGTCATCACCGACCGCGTCATCGGCATCAACCCGGAGAACGGCAAGCAGATCGTGGCGAAGGACGGGCGCTACGGCCCCTACGTGACCGAGCTCGATCCCGAGCCGGAGGCGGCGCCCGCAGCCGGCTCCGAGGGCGTGGATCCGGCGACGGGCGAGGTGCTCGAGAGCGCGTCGTCGGCGACCACGGGGGCGCCTGCGAAGAAGGCTCCCGCCAAGAAGCCCGCCGCGAAGAAGGCGGCCGCCGTCAAGCCGCGCACCGCCTCCATCTTCAAGTCGATGGACCTCGCGACGGTCGACCTGGAGACGGCGCTGCGCCTCCTCGACCTCCCGCGGGTCGTGGGCGAGGATCCGGAGACGGCCACGCCCATCACGGCCCAGAACGGCAAGTACGGCCCGTACCTGAAGAAGGGCACGGACTCCCGGTCGCTCACGAGCGAGGAGCAGATCTTCGAGATCGACCTCCCCGGCGCGCTCGAGGTGTTCGCGCAGCCCAAGTACGGCGCCCGCCGTCCGTCCAGCGCGCTGAAGGAGTTCGACGCGGATCCCGTGAGCGGCAAGGGGATCAAGGTGAAGGACGGCCGGTTCGGGCCGTACGTCACGGACGGCGAGACCAACGCGACGATCCCGAAGAGCGAGTCCGTGGAGGACATCGACTTCGACCGGGCGGTCGAGCTGCTCGCCGACAAGCGCGCGAAGGGTCCCGCGAAGCCGAAGGCCAAGGCGAAGGCCCCGGCCAAGGCGAAGGCCAAGGCGCCCGCGAAGGCGAAGGCGGCGACCACGACGAAGACGGCCGCTGCCAAGACGACCGCCTCGAAGACGACCACCGCCAAGACGACTACCGCCGCGAGGTCGGCCGCGGCCACGAAGGCGGCCGCCACGAGGGCCGCCAACAAGGCAGCTGCTGCGGCGGCGTCCGACGCGACGTGACCGGCGTCTTCATCACCCTGGAGGGCGGCGACGGCGTGGGGAAGTCCACGCAGTCGGCGCTCCTCCGGGAGTGGCTGGAGGAGCAGGGGCACGAGGTCGTCGTCACCCGGGAGCCGGGCGGCAGCGACCTCGGCGCGGAGATCCGCGAGATCGTGCTGCACCGGCGCGGCCACATCGCCCCCCGTGCGGAGGCGCTCCTGTACGCGGCCGACCGCGCGCACCACGTCGAGACGGTCGTCCGGCCGGCCCTCGAGCGGGGCGCCGTCGTCCTGCAGGACCGCTACCTCGACTCGTCCGTCGCCTACCAGGGCGCCGGCCGGGTGCTGGACGCCGGCGAGATCCGCGGCCTCTCGCTCTGGGCCGCGCAGGGCCTCCTGCCCGACCTGACCGTGCTGCTCGACCTCGACCAGGCCGCGGCCCGCGTCCGCCTCGATGCGGCGCGGACCCGCTTCGATCGCCTCGAGGCCGAGCGCGGCGACTTCCACGAGCGCGTACGGCAGGCGTTCCTCGGGCTCGCCGGCGCCGAGCCGGGTCGCTTCCTGGTCGTCGACGCCGCGCGCCCGCGCGAGGAGATCGCCGCGGAGATCCGCACGCGGGCCCACGCGCTGATCACAGCGGGGGCGCCCGCATGACCGACGCGACGGCACCCGCGACGCAGCCGCCCGGGACCCCCGGGAGCCCGGACGGGCGGGCGATCTGGGACGAGCTCACCGGCCAGTCCGAGGCCGTCGCCCTGCTCGCCGCCGCCAGCAGCCCGCGGGCGACGGCGCGCGACGCCAGCGGCACCGCGCTCGCGCACTCGTGGCTCATCACCGGGCCCCCCGGATCCGGCCGCTCGAACCTCGCCTACGCCTTCGCGACCGCCCTCCTGAGCGACGGCACGCCGGAGGGGGACGCGGCGACGTCCCGTCAGGTCGCGGCCCGCAGCCACCCCGACCTCGGCGTGCTGGCGACCGAACGGGTCATCATCGCCATCGACGAGGTCCGCGCGCTCGTCACCTCGTCGCAGTACTCGCCGTCGGTCGGCCGGTACCGCGTCATGGTCGTCGAGGACGCCGACCGGATGACCGAGCGCACGTCCAACCTGCTGCTGAAGGCGCTCGAGGAGCCCCCGGAACGCACCATCTGGATCCTCTGCGCGCCCAGCGAGGCCGACCTGATCCCGACCATCCGCTCGCGCGTGCGCAGCGTGCGGCTGCGCATACCTTCCGTGGAGGACGTGGCCGCGCTGATCCAACGCCGCGACGGCGTGGACGCGGCCACGGCGACGCGCGCGGCCCGCGAGGCGCAGAGCCACATCGGCATGGCGCACCGCCTCGCCACCGACGCCGAGGCGCGCGAGCGCCGCACCCGCACCCTGGAGCTCGCGCTCGGCATCCGCTCGGTGGGCGACGCCGTGCGCGCGGCCGCCGCGATGCTCGAGCTGGCCGGCCAGGACGCCAAGGCCTTCACGGTGCAGCGCGACGCCGACGAGCGCGAGCGCGCGCTCCGGTCGCTCGGCGTGCAGGAGGGCGGGTCCATCCCGCCGCAGCTGCGCTCGCAGATCCGGCAGCTCGAGGAGGACCAGAAGCGGCGCGCCACGCGGAGCCTCCGCGACGGCATCGACCGGATCCTCGTCGACCTCATGTCCCTGCACCGCGACGTGCTCCTCCACCAGCTGGGAGCGGAGCTGCCGCAGGTCAACGAGGCCATCGCCCCGCGGATCGCCGAGGCCGCGGAGGCCGGCACCGCTGCCGCGTCGCTGGCGGTCCTCGACGCGGTCGGCGTGGCCCGTCGCCGGATCGACGGCAATGTGTCGCCCGCGCTCGCGCTCGAGGCGATGCTCGTCTCCATCACCCGCACGCGCTCGGGAGGCCGCGCGTGATCGGCCGTCCAGCGCATCCGCGCCGCCTCCGTCGTGCCGGGGCGCTCGGCGCCGTCCTCATCGCCGCGGCCGTCGCGCTCAGCGGCTGCGGCCTCATCCCCGTCCCCGAGCCGCGCAGCTCCACCTCCAGCCCCACCACGGAGGACGTCCCGCCCGACCTCGCCCGCTACTACGGCCAGGCCCTCGCGTGGTCCCCGTGCGAGGACGGCGCGCAGTGCGCCACCGCGACCGCGCCCCTCGACTGGTCCGCTCCGGACCCGGCCACCGACATCCAGCTCGCCCTGGTGCGGCACACCGCCCGCGGCGCCGACGGTCCGCGCGGCTCGCTCTTCGTCAACCCCGGTGGCCCCGGTGCATCGGGCGTCGACTTCGTGAAGGCCAGCGTCGACTACGCGGTCTCGCGCGACCTGCAGGACGCGTACGACGTCGTCGGCTGGGACCCCCGCGGCGTCGGGGAGTCGACCGCCGTCGACTGCGTGGACGACGCCCAGCTCGACTCCTTCCTCTACGGCGAGACGGAGGCGCCGCCCGGCACGCCCGCGCACGACGAGGAGCTGGTGCAGGCGTCGAAGTCGTTCGCGGAGTCCTGCGCAGCCCGGTCCGGCCCGCTCCTCCAGTTCATCGACACCCAGAGCACCGTGCACGACCTCGACATGCTGCGGGCCCTCGTGGGGGACGAGGAGCTGAACTACCTCGGCTACTCCTACGGCACGAGCATCGGCGCGCAGTACGCGCAGGACTTCCCCAGGCACGTCGGCCGGATGGTGCTCGACGGCGCGACGGATCCCTCCGCCAGCTCCTTCGACGTCGTGCTCGCGCAGACGACCGGCTTCCGCACCTCGTTCGAGTCGTACATGGCGGCGTGCCTGGCGGGGGAGGGGTGCCCGTTCCGCGGATCCGTCGACGAGGGCGAGCAGACCGTCGCCGAGCTCCTCGACCGCCTCGACCAGAGCCCGCTTCGCGCCCGCGACGGTCGGGAGCTCGACGGGCAGGTCATGCGCAGCGCCATCGACGCCGCCCTCTACAGCGAGCAGCAGTGGCCGGCGCTCACGACCGCGTTCACCGAGGCGCTCCGCGGCGAGTCCGCCACGGCGTTCGCGCTCGCCGACTCCTACTTCGGCCGCAGCCCGGACGGCACCTACACCAGCAACTTCTACGAGGCGTTCCTCGCCATCCAGTGCATCGACTACCCGGTGGAGCGCGATCCCGCGGTGCTCGTGACGGAGGCGGCCGAGCTCCGCGCCGCCGCCGGCGAGCTGGCCGACGACGACACCTCCCGCGACGGCGAGCCCGACCCGCTGTGCGGCAACTGGCCGTATCCCGCCCGACAGGCCCCGGCGCCCGTGACGGCGGAGGGCGCGGCGCCCATCGTCGTCGTCGGCACCACGGGGGACCCCGCGACGCCGTACTCGTGGGCGGAGGCGCTCGCCGGGCAGCTCTCGTCAGGCGTGCTGCTCACGTACCAGGGCGAGGGGCACATCGCGTACGACGAGCGGGATCCGTGCATCGTGGCCGCGGTCGACGGGTACCTGCTCGGCGGGGATCCGCCTGCCGCCGGCACCACCTGCGGCTGACGCCGGCGCGGTCCGAGCGCAGGCCTCGCGGCGCGGACCGGCAGGCGTGCAGGAGCGGCCTCCGGATCCGGTATGCTCTCTACTCGTGCCTGGTACTCGCTGAGTCCGGGCCGGGCCGCCTTAGCTCAGTCGGTAGAGCATCTCACTCGTAATGAGAAGGTCGTCAGTTCGATTCTGACAGGCGGCTCCACCATCCCCTCCCCGTCGCGCTCTCCCCGTGAGAGCCGGGGGAGCGGCGTATCGCCTCCTCCACCGGTCCCGTCCGTCGCGTGCGTCCGCGGCTTTCCGGCGTCCGGACCGGCCCTAGGGAGCGGCGTCTAACATGGCCCCATGCGATCCCCAGCCGACGGCCCCGACCGCCCGCGCGCCGACCGCACCGACCCGTCCGAGCTGTCCTCACCCGCGGCCCGCATGGGCGACCGCTCCCGGGATCGCGACCGCCGCCGCACCCGCTCCGTGACGGCCGCCGTGGCCGTCGTCGCACTGCTCGCCGCCGGAGCGGTCGGCGCCGGTGCGCTCACGGGCCGCGCCGGCAGCGCCTCCGCGAGCGTCGCCGCGACGGCCGACCCGACGCCCACCCCGAGCCCGACGCCCACCGCCGCACCACCGCGGCCCGCGCCCGGCGACCCGGCCGCGGCGAACGACCTCCGCATGTGCTCCATCTCGACCCTCGCGCAGGATCCGCGCCTGGCGACCTTCGAGGGCCAGGTCCGCGACGCCGCGACCGGCCGCGTGCTCTTCGACCGGAATGGCAGCACCCCGGAGCGCACCGCGAGCGTCATGAAGGTCGTCACGTCGGCTGCCGCCCTCGCCGCGCTCGGCCCGGATCGCCGCATCGCCACCACGGTCGTCCGCGGATCCGAGCCCGGCACCGTCGTGCTCGTCGGCGGTGGCGATCCCACGCTGTCGCGCCTCACCTCCGGCAGCTCCGTCTACCCCGGCGCACCCCGCCTCAGCGACCTCGCCCAGCAGGTGCGCACGGCGTGGGCCGCGGATCCCGCCACCGCGGGCACGCCCATCACCCGCATCGTGCTCGACACCTCCCTCTTCTCCGGCGACACCTGGATCCCGTCGTGGGCCGCGACCGAGCGCAGGGCGGGGTACTCCAGCTTCATGACGCCGCTGCAGCTCGACGCCGACCGCGCGGATCCCGCCGCCGTCGTCTCCGCCCGCAGCGAGGATCCGCTGGCGCGCGTCGGCAGCACGTTCCGCTCCATGCTGGGCGGGTCGGCCGAGGTCACGCAGGGCACGGCACCCGCGGGCGCCGCCGTGCTCGGGAAGGTCGAGTCGCAGCCCGTGTCGTCGCTCATCCAGACCGCGCTCATCAACTCCGACAACGTGCTCGCGGAGTCGCTCGCGCGGCTCGTGAGCATCCAGGTCGGCGCGGGGAACACGCAGCAGTCGCTGGCCGCGGGGATCCCGAAGGCGCTGCAGGCGTACGGGCTCGACACCTCCGCGCTCACCATCGTGGACGGGCAGGGCCTCAGCCCTGACAACCGCGTGCCGCCGTCGCTGCTCGCGCAGCTGATGATCCAGGTGGATCAGCGCCAGCAGGCCCTCGGCTACCTGCACGACGGGCTCCCTGTCGCGGGCCGCACGGGCACGCTCGCGAGCCGCTTCACCGGCGACAGCGCCGTGGCGCGCGGGCAGGTCGTGGCCAAGACCGGCTGGATCGACACGGGCTACACGCTCGCGGGCATCGTCGACGCGGCCGACGGCATGAAGCTGACCTTCGCGTTCTACGCCATCGGGAACGTGACGGGGGACGCGAAGATCGCCCTGGACGCGCTGGCGGCGGGCACGTACCGCTGCGGGGCGGACCTGGGGGACGAGTGACGCGCGGCCCGGTCCCGGGCGGCGGATCCACGGCATCGGGCCTCGCCCGGGGAAGGAGCGGCGCATGAGCAGGGCGCTGTTCATCATCGACGTGCAGAACGACTTCACGGAGGGCGGCGCGCTCGGCGTCGACGGCGGCGGCGACGTCGCGCGGGGGATCACCCGGCTCCTCGCCGCGGAGCCGTACCGCTACGACCACGTCATCGCGTCCCGCGACTGGCACGAGGCGGCGGGCGACAACGGCGGGCACTTCGCCGCGGCCGGTGCCGTCCCCGACTTCTCGACCACGTGGCCCGAGCACTGCGTGCAGGGCACCACGGGCGCCGAGTACCACCCCGACCTCGACGTCACCGCCGTCGACTTCCACGTCCGCAAGGGCCAGGGCGCGCCCGCGTACTCGATATTCGAGGGCACCACGGAGGACGGGGTGCCGCTCGCGGACCTGCTGGTCCTGCACGACATCACCGACATCGACGTGGTGGGCCTCGCGACGGACTACTGCGTGCTCGCGTCGGCCCTCGACGCGGTGCACCAGGGCAAGCGCGTGCGGATCCTCGCCGACCTCGTCGCGGGGGTGGCGCCGGCCACCAGCACGGCCGCCCTCGACCGGCTGCGCGACGCGGGGGCCGAGATCGTCGAGGGTCCGGCCGACTGACCGCCGCGCGGGTCGGCGCGGCAGCGGCGCCGCGCACACGAGCACGAG
>NZ_QWGT01000100.1 GCF_003576405.1 Clavibacter lycopersici | reverse complement strand
CCTCCTGCGCGTCGCGCTCGGGATGCTCGGGCCGCAGCAGCCCGCGGGCGCGTCGCCGGCCGGCCAGGCGGCGGACCGGTGAGCGGCCTCGCGCACGGTGACGCGTCGAGCCCCGTCCCCGAGTCCGACGCGGAGCTCGCGTTCGAGGGGGCGCTCCGCCCGCGGTCGCTGTCCGAGTTCGTCGGGCAGGTCAAGGTGCGCGGCCAGCTGGAGCTGCTGCTCACCGCGGCGGCCATGCAGAACCGGTCGCCCGACCACATACTGCTCGCGGGTCCGCCCGGGCTCGGCAAGACGACGCTCGCCATGATCGTGGCCGAGGAGAGCCGCCGCCCGCTGCGCCTCACGAGCGGCCCGGCGATCCAGCACGCAGGCGATCTGGCGGCTGTGCTGTCGGCGCTGGTGCCGGGCGAGATCCTCTTCATCGACGAGATCCACCGCATGGCCCGCTCCGCCGAGGAGATGCTCTACCTCGCGATGGAGGACTTCCGCATCGACATCATGGTGGGCAAGGGCGCGGGTGCGACCTCCATCCCGCTGGAGCTGTCGCCCTTCACCCTGGTGGGCGCGACGACGCGCTCGGGCATGCTGCCGAGCCCGCTCCGCGACCGCTTCGGCTTCACCGCGCACCTCGAGTTCTACGAGACGCAAGAGCTGGAGCAGGTGATCCAGCGGGCCGCCGGCATGCTGCACCTGGAGATCGAGCACGAGGCCGTCGCCGAGATCGCGGGACGCTGCCGGGGGACGCCGCGGATCGCGAACCGCCTGCTGCGCCGGGTCCGCGACTAC
This sequence comes from Clavibacter lycopersici, assembly GCF_003576405.1. Classification (GTDB taxonomy): domain Bacteria; phylum Actinomycetota; class Actinomycetes; order Actinomycetales; family Microbacteriaceae; genus Clavibacter; species Clavibacter lycopersici. Next base: position 8,721 of record NZ_QWGT01000100.1, on the reverse strand, counting down.
GCGCTCGTGCACGGGACCGAGGCCGGCCTCGAGTCGGTGCGCGCCGCCCTCGAGCTCTACGACGTGGATCCGCTCGGCCTCGACCGCCTCGACCGCGCCGTCATGCGCGGCATCCTCACGCGCTTCGGCGGCGGACCCGTCGGTCTCAACACCCTGGCCGTGTCGGTGGGGGAGGAGGCGGAGACGATCGAGTCGGTCGTCGAGCCGTTCCTCGTCCGCATCGGGCTGGTGACGCGCACGCCGCGCGGCCGGGTCGCGACGCCGGCCGCGTGGGAGCACTTCGGCCTCGAGCCGCCCGCCCTGCAGGGCGCCCCCGCCCGTGCGTCGGGTGCCGCGGGCGCCGCCGGGGCCCTCTTCGGCGATGAACTATGATTCAAGCTGGCCTCCCGCGGAACGTCGCCGGTTCGTCGTGTCCGTCACCCCCCAGCATCTGAAAGGCCCGTCCCGCATGGACCCGTTCACCTTGATCATGTTCGCCGTCCTGGCGCTGCTCATCTTCTTCATGTTCCGCAACAGCCGGAAGCGACAGAAGGACCTCGCCGCGCTGCAGACCCAGATGGTCCCCGGTGCCGAGGTCATGACGGCGTCCGGCATCTACGGCACGCTCGTCTCGTTCGACGAGGAGAACAACCTCGCCTACCTCGAGGTCTCGCCCGGCACCGTGCTGAAGCTGCACCGCCAGACGATCGCCCGGGTCGTCGAGCCCACCGTCGCCGACGACGCCTCCGTCCTGGTGGACGACGCGCCCGCCGCGGACGTGGTCGACGAGACCGGCACCGGCGACGCGACGCGACGCCTCGACGACGGCGACGCCCCCACCGCGCGCTCCTGATCCTCCGGGCGGGCGGCCACCGGCCGCCCGCCCCTTCCCGGGCGACTCCCCGCCCGGACCCGCTCCCCCCTCCATCCGGGGCGCCGCGCGGATCCCGCCGGCCCACCGTGAAGAAAGTCGAGTGTCCAGGTGGCCAAGTCGCCCACACCGGTACGCAAGGCCAGGCGCAAGCTCATCTGGCTGCTGGTCATCATCGGCCTCCTCGCCGGCGGCAACGCCGCCAGCGTGGCGTTCAGCAACGGGTCCTGGACCCCGAAGCTGGCGCTCGACCTCGAGGGCGGCACGCAGATCATCCTGGCGCCGCAGCTCGACGGGGCGTCCTCCGGGCCCACGAGCGAGCAGCTCGCCCAGGCGGTCTCGATCATCCGCCAGCGCGTCGACGCCAGCGGGGTCTCCGAGGCGGAGATCACCACGCAGGGCGGCAGCAACATCGTCGTGAGCCTGCCCGGCGAGCCCGACGCGGCCACCATGCAGCGCCTCCAGTCCTCCGCGAAGCTCGAGCTGCGCCCCGTGCTCATCGGCGCGGCCGGCACCGCGTCGGTCGCCCCGACCCCGACGCCCACCGACGGATCGGCTCCGGCCGACGGCACGACGCCCACCGACGGATCCACCCCCGCGGCGGAGACCCCCGCGGCCGAGGCGACCCCCGACCCCTCCACCCTCTCGGACGAGCCGACCGCGGAGCCCACCGGCCCGAGCGACGTCTCGTGGGTCACCCCGCGCCTCCAGGCCGAGTTCGCCGCCTACGACTGCGCGACCGCCCCCGAGAGCGACGGGCAGGCGGCCCCCGCCGACCGCGCGATCATCGCGTGCTCCGACGACGGCGCCGCCAAGTACGTGCTCGGCCCGGTCGAGGTCGACGGCAGCACGATCTCCGACGCCACCAGCGGCCTGCAGCAGTCCAGCCAGGGCGTCAGCACCGGCACCTGGTCGGTCAACCTGGTCTTCGACGGCGACGGCACCCAGCAGTTCGGCGACATGTCCACGCGCCTCATCACGCTCGAGTCGCCGCGCAACCAGTTCGCGTTCGTGCTGGACAACGAGGTCATCTCGGCTCCCGTCACGCAGGGCGTCGTCACGAACGGGAAGCCGTCCATCACGGGCAACTTCACGCAGGAGAGCGCGAAGGCGCTGGCCGACCAGCTCAAGTTCGGCGCCCTGCCGCTCAGCTTCACGCTGCAGAGCTCGGACGTGATCTCGGCGACGCTCGGCTCCTCGCAGCTCACCAGCGGCCTGATCGCGGGCCTCATCGGCCTCGTGCTCGTGGTGCTCTACTCGCTCGTCCAATACCGGGCGCTCGGGATGGTCACCATCGCCTCGCTCGTGATCGCCGCCGTCATCACGTACCTGCTCATCACGCTGCTCAGCTGGCGGGAGGGGTACCGGCTGTCGCTCGCCGGGGTGGCGGGGCTCATCGTGGCCATCGGCATCACGGCGGACTCGTTCATCGTCTACTTCGAACGCATCAAGGACGAGCTGCGCGACGGCCGCGGCCTCGTCTCCTCGGTCGAGCAGGGGTGGAAGCGCGCGCTGCGCACGATCATCGCGTCCGACACGGTCAACTTCCTCGCGGCCGCGGTGCTGTTCATCCTCGCGGTCGGCAACGTGAAGGGCTTCGCCCTCACGCTGGGGCTCACGACGATCATCGACCTCATCGTCGTGTCGCTCTTCACGCACCCGATCCTGCAGCTGCTCGCGAACCGGCGGTTCTTCGCGGAGGGCCACCGCATGAGCGGGCTCGACCCGCGGGCGCTCGGCGCGGTGTACCGCGGGCGCGCCACGTTCCGCACGCCCACCGCACCGTCGGGGCGCAACGCCGCCGCGGCCAAGGAGGCGGCGCGTCGGCAGACCATCGCCGAGCGCAAGGCCGCGCAGGGCCAGGCGGCCGGATCCACGAAGACCGCGACGATCGACGCGCCGCGGGCCGACGACACGAGCAGGGACGACTGATGGCTGGCTTCTCCGAGTTCGGCAACGACCTCTACACGGGCAAGCGCTCGTTCGACATCGTCGGGCGCCGCCGCCTCTGGTACGCCATCGCGGCCGTCTGCATCCTGATCTCGATCCTGGGCCCGCTGCTGCGCGGCGGCTTCACGTTCGGCATCGAGTTCACGGGCGGATCCGAGTACACGGTGAGCGGGGTGCAGTCGCAGTCGCAGGACATCGCGAGCGACGCGGTCGCCACCGTGACGCCGGTGCCGGCGCGCGTCTCGTCCGTCGGGAGCGACGCCATCCGCGTGCAGACCGACCAGCTCCAGCCCGAGGACAGCACCGCGGTCCGCCAAGCGCTCGCGACCGCGTACGGCGTCGAGACGTCCAGCGTCACCGAGTCCTTCATCGGGCCGTCGTGGGGCCAGGACATCACCCGCCAGGCGCTCTGGGGCCTCGTGGTCTTCCTCGCGCTGGCCGCTGTGGTCATGTCGGTCTACTTCCGCACGTGGAAGATGTCGGTGGCGGCGATCATCGCCCTCCTGCACGACCTCGTCCTCACCGCGGGCATCTACGGCATCACGGGCTTCGAGGTCACGCCCGCGGCGGTCATCGGCTTCCTCACGATCCTCGGGTACTCGCTCTACGACACCGTGGTGGTGTTCGACAAGATCCGCGAGAACACCGCGGAGGATGGACAGGAGTCGAGACGCACCTTCGGCCAGTCGGTCAACCTCGCCGTCAACCAGACGCTGGTGCGCTCGATCAACACGTCGATCGTCGCGATCCTCCCGGTCGGCTCGATCCTGTTCATCGGCGCCGTCGTGCTCGGGGCGGGGACGCTGCGTGACATCGCGCTGTCGCTGTTCATCGGCATCATCGTGGGCACCTACTCGACGATCTTCATCGCGGCACCCCTCTACGCGCACCTCCGCGAGGGCGAGCCGAAGGTGAAGCGCGGGGACGCGCTGGCCGCGTCGGCCGCGAGCCGTGCCCAGGCCGAGCGCGCCGCCGTGACGGTGGAGTCGTGACCAGCGCGCAGGGCGCCGGCGTGCCCGAGGACCTCGACGCCGCCACGGCGAAGGCCCGCACGGCGACGGGCGAGTCCTGGCTGCTCGACGTGCGCGAGCCCGAGGAGTGGGAGGCCGGCCACTCGGCCGTAGCCCACCACATCCCGATGGGCGAGCTCGAGGCCCGAGCCGGGGAGATCCCGGCGGACCAGCACATCGCGGTCGTCTGCCGGTCCGGTCACCGGTCGGCCATCGCCACCCAGGCGCTCCTGCGCGGCGGGTTCGCGGCGTCCAACGTCACGGGCGGCATGCACGCGTGGTCCGAGATGGGCGGCGACGTCGTCACCGACGACGGGCAGCCCGGCCGCATCGCCTGACCCGCTCCCGGCCACCCGTGGTCGGGAGCTCTCCAGCGCGGTGATAATTTGATCTCCAGCACACGCCTGGGAGGCTGAACGATGACGGAGACGACCTCGAGCACGGCTTCCCTCCGGCGCCTGGTGCCCCGCCTCTTCTCCCGCGCCCAGCCGGCGGGTGCCGTCGAGCAGCTCATCCGCACCGCGCGCCTGCACCACCCCAAGGCCGACATGAGCCTCATCGAGCGGGCCTACGCCGTCGCCGAGCGGGCGCACGAGGGCCAGAAGCGCAAGAGCGGCGAGCCGTACATCACCCACCCGGTCGCGGTGGCGCAGATCCTCGCGGACCTCGGCATAGGCCCCAAGACCCTCGCGGCGGCGCTCCTCCACGACACCGTCGAGGACACCGAGTACACGCTCGACATGCTCCGCCACGACTTCGGCGACGAGATCGCCATGCTCGTCGACGGCGTCACCAAGCTCGACAAGCTCAAGTACGGCGACAGCGCCCAGGCGGAGACCGTGCGGAAGATGGTCGTCGCGATGTCGAAGGACATCCGCGTCCTCGTCGTCAAGCTCGCCGACCGCCTGCACAACGCGCGCACGTGGGGCTTCGTCGAGTCCGCGTCCGCGGAGCGGAAGGCCAAGGAGACCCTCGAGATCTACGCGCCGCTCGCGCACCGCCTCGGCATCTCGACCATCAAGTGGGAGCTCGAGGACCTGTCGTTCGCGGTGCTCTACCCGAAGATCTACGTCGAGATCGAGAACCTCGTGAAGCAGCGCACCCCGCAGCGCGAGGAGTTCGTGCAGCAGGTGATCGACAGCGTCAACGACGACCTGCGCGCCGCGAAGATCCGCGGCAAGGTGGCCGGCCGGCCGAAGCAGTACTACTCGATCTACCAGAAGATGGTCGTGCGCGGCCGCGAGTTCGACGAGATCTACGACCTCGTGGGGATCCGCGTGCTGGTCGACTCGCTGCGCGACTGCTACGCCGTGCTCGGTGCGATCCATGCCCGCTGGACGCCGGTGCCCGGCCGCTTCAAGGACTACATCGCCACGCCGAAGTTCAACCTGTACCAGTCGCTGCACACCACGGTCATCGGGCCGAAGGGCCGACCGGTGGAGATCCAGATCCGCACGCACGAGATGCACCAGCGCGCCGAGTTCGGCGTGGCCGCGCACTGGAAGTACAAGGAGCGCATGAACGGCGGGCGCACCACGGAGCTGTCGCCGCAGGGTGACACCGACCTCGCCTGGCTCGCCCACATCTCCGACTGGCAGTCCGAGACGGCGGATCCCGGGGAGTTCCTCGACTCGCTGCGCTTCGAGATCGGCGCGAAGGAGGTCTACGTCTTCACGCCGCACGGGAAGGTCATCGGGCTGCCCGCCGGCGGCACTCCCGTGGACTTCGCCTACGCCGTGCACACGGACGTCGGCCACCGCACCATGGGCGCGAAGGTGAACGGGCGGCTCGTGCCGCTCGAGAACCCGCTCACCACGGGGGACGTGGTCGAGGTCTTCACGTCGAAGAACCCCGACAGCGGTCCGAGCAAGGACTGGCTCGCGTTCGTGAAGAGCGCCCGCGCGCGCAACAAGATCAAGCAGTGGTTCACCAAGGAGCGGCGCGAGGAGGCGATCGAGCAGGGCAAGGACGCCATCGCCCGCGCCATGCGCAAGCAGAACCTGCCTCTGCAGAAGCTCATGAACCAGGACGCGTTCTCGGACGTGGCGCAGAGCATGAAGTACGACGACGTCGCGGCGCTGTACGCCGCCGTCGGCGAGGGCCACGTCTCCACGCAGTCGGTGATCGAGAAGGTGCTCTCGTCCATCCAGGGCGACAGCGGCGGGGAGGCCGAGGAGGTCTTCGCCGTCACGCAGCGCTCGCGCGTGTCGCGGAACAGCGACTCCGGCGTGCTCGTGCGGGGAGCGCCCGACATCCTCGTGAAGCTCGCCAAGTGCTGCACGCCCGTGCCCGGCGACGAGATCATCGGCTTCGTGACGCGGGGTGCCGGCGTCTCCGTTCACCAGGCCAACTGCCACAACGTCGACTCGCTGCGCGCCGAGCCCGACCGCATGATCGAGGTGGAGTGGGCTCCGTCGTCCAAGAGCCTGTTCCTCGTCCACATCCAGGTCGAGGCGCTCGACCGGTCCGGACTCCTCAGCGACGTCACGCGCGTGCTCTCGGAGCACCACGTGAACATCCTGTCGGCGTCCGTCTCCACCTCGTCGAACCGGCTGGCCATCAGCCGCTTCGTCTTCGAGATGGGTGACGTGACGCACCTGGACCGCGTGCTCAACGCGGTGCGCCGCATAGACGCCGTGTACGACGTCTACCGCGTCAACGGGGGCTGACGGGATCCGCTGCCGGCCCTCCGGCTGAGGGGTCCGACGGCGCATCGCGACGGTCCAGCGCATCGAGCCGCGCCATCGAACGGCGCTTGTCGGGCAGCGCTCCGCAGCCGGCGAGGTGCTCTCGGGCCGCGGTCGTCGTGACCCCGGGCAGCGCCAGCAGGCCGAGGCAGGCGGCCTCGTGTCGCGGCGTGAAGTCGGCGACCGTGCGGGTGATGTCGCAGAGCGTCCGAAGCGGCGTGGTGACCCGGAGGCCCGCGAGGACCACGGTGTCGCGCTCGTCGAGGACCACCTCGCGGATGCGCACGTTCCGCAGCGCCGGCGGATGGCAGCGCGCGACGCTGTCGACGCAGTACTCGTGCGTGCGCGGCGGCATGCGCACGGCGCCGTGCACCCATGCCGCCGTCGACCGCTCGGCGATGAGACGCGACGGGACCTGCGCGGCCAGCGCCGCTGCGCGCAGCCAGGGCGAGGCGAGCTCGTCGACGGGGGAGTAGCAGGCGTCGACCTCGTACACCTCGCCGTCGAGGCGGGCGGAGCAGAGCTCGGCGAGCGGGAGGTCGAGGACGGACAGGACGGGGGCGAGACGCGGGGACATGCGCGCACCATGCCATCGCGCTCGGCCTCACGGACGACGGCCCGGGATCCTGTGGAGGATCCCGGGCCGTCGTCGTCCTGCGGAGGGGACGGGCTACGAGCCGAGCGCGTCCAGCCAGACGCGGCGGGCGGCCAGGGCCTCCTCCGCGTCCTTGATGCGTCGTGCGTCGCCGTCGGCCTTGGCAGCGTCGAGCTCGCGCTGGAGCTTGTCGATGGCGGCGCCGAGCTGCGAGGCGAGCCCCTCGGATCGCGCCTTCGTCTCCGGGTTGTTCTTGCGCCAGAACTCCTCGTCGAGGGTGCGGACGTGGGTCTCCACCTTGCGGAGGCGGTCCTCGACGGTCTTGACGCTGTCCCGCGGCACGCGCCCGATGGCGTCCCACCGGAGCTGGACGGCGGTGAGCTTGTCGCGCGCGGCCGTGCGCTCCGTGATCTGGAGGATGGGCTCGGCCTCGTCGAGGAGGGCGAGCTTGGCCTGCAGGTTGGCCTGCTGCTCCTCGTCGTCGGCGGCGTCGACCTCGGCCTTGGCGCCGTACAACACGTCGCCCGCAGCCTTGAACTGGGCCCACAGCGCGTCGTCGTAGCGCTTGCCCGCGCGTCCGGCGAGCTTCCACTCGTCGAGGAGGCGGCGGTAGGCGGGGATGCCGCCGACGCCCTGCGGCTCGAGCGCCCTGGCCTGCTCGACGATGGCCTGCTTCTTCGAGCGGGCGTCCTTGTGGGCGTTGTCGAGCTCGGCGAAGAACGCCTTGCGCTCGGTGTCGATGGTGGAGCGCGCCGTGCGGAAGCGCTTCCAGAGCTCGTTGGCGTCGTTCTTCGGGAGGCGCGGACCCGTCTGCTGGTGCTGCTGCCAGCGGCCGAACAGGGCGTCGACCTCGGCGGTCAGCTGCTTCCACTGGACCTTCGAGAAGTCCTGGTTCGCGAGCCGCTCGGTCTCCTCGACGATGACGGTGCGCTCCGCGATCGCGGCCTGCACCAGCTGCCGCTGCTCCTCGCCCTGCTTCTCGGTGAGCTGGCCGACGGTGGCGGCCAGGACGTCGAGCCGCGTGCGGAGGGCGGCGAGGTCGCCCACGGCGTTCGCGCCGTCGACGGCCTCGATGAGGTGCGCGACGGCCTTCGACACGTCGGCCGCCGGGGCGCCGCGCTTCGCGCGCTGCTCCAGGAGCGTCACCTGGCCCGCGAGGTCGGTGAACTTGCGCTGGAAGTAGGCCAGCGCCTCCTCGGGGGTCCCGTCGGGGTACTGGCCGACGGCGCGCTCGCCGTCGCCCTCGCGCAGGAAGACGGTGCCCGTCTCGTCGACGCGGCCCCAGGGGGTCTGATCGTTGTCAGCCACGGATGCTCACCTTGTTCGTAGGACCGGCCGGACCGGTGCGGAGACGTGCACGTCAGCCTAGAGCACGCCTCCGGGGCGGGATCGTCCCGCGACGGGCGCCGGCTGACCCTCCGATCATGCCCGAGGCGGGGGCGCGGTCGCTCGGTCCTGACGCGACGAGCTGCGGCTGGTGAGGGTGCCGTAAGAGGAGCGGAAGCCCGGATCGCGGCTCAGGGGGACGGGGCGACGTCCGGTGTCGCGGGCGCGGGATCCGTCGGTGTCGCGGGTGCGCTGGGCGACGGCGCCGGGGCCGGGGCCGGCGCGCCGGGTCCGGACTCGTAC
>NZ_QWGT01000099.1 GCF_003576405.1 Clavibacter lycopersici | reverse complement strand
CCACCGCACCGGCACGACGCGCAGGCGGCCGTCGTCGCCGGTGGCGAGGCGTCCGGCGGCGATCACCCGCCGCCCCTGCGGCGTCCGCGCGAGGTGGATCACGAGCCCGATCGCGCTCACGGCCTGCCGCGCCGTCGTGACGGCGTCCATGCCGGCGAGCGCGCCCAGCGCCTCGAGCCGGGCCGGGACGTCGGCGACCCCGTTGGCGTGCAGCGTGCCCGCGCCCCCGTCGTGCCCCGTGTTGAGCGCCCCGAGCAGCTCCCGGATCTCGCTGCCCCGGCACTCCCCCACCACCAGCCGGTCCGGCCGCATCCTCAGCGCCTCGCGCACCAGGCGCGGCAGCGACAGCTCGCCCGCGCCCTCGATGTTCGCCTGCCTCGCCTCGAGCGACACGACGTGCGCGTGCCTGACCCGCAGCTCGGCGACGTCCTCGACGAGCACGATGCGCTCCCGCGGATCCGCCCGGGCGAGCAGCGCGCCGAGCAGGGTGGTCTTGCCGCTGCCGCCCGCTCCCGTGATGAGGAGGTTCGTGCGCCGGCGCACCGCCTCCTCGAGCAGCGCCCGGCAGCCGGGCGGGAACGCACCGGCCGCGTCGAGGGCGTCGAGCGTGGGCCGCGCCCGCGAGGGCAGCCGGATCGAGAGCAGCGTGCCGCGCGTCGACACGGGCGGCAGGACCGCGTGGACGCGCATCCCGTCGCCCAGCCGGACGTCGACGCACGGCGCCGCCTCGTCCAGGTGCCGACCGCCCTCGGCCGCCAGCCGCACGGCGAGCGCCCGTACGGCGGGCTCGCCGCCGAGGTCCACGTCGGGTCGGCGCTCGGGGCCCGTGCCGCGGTCGGCCCAGACCTCGCCGTCGCCGTTGACGAACACGTCGGTCGTCCGCGGATCCCGCACGAGATGCGCGAGCGGACCGAGCGCCGCCGGCACGCGGCGCGACGGCGAGGCGGACTCGGTGAGAGGGGCCCCGACGGGCACCAGGGCATCCGATCCCCCGGCCGTGGGCGCTGGCGCCCGCCGTGCGGCCACGCCGAGGGCACGCGCCCGCGGGACGAACGCCGGCGGGGCCTCGGCACCACCACCGCGCGTGCCCGGTCCCGCGCCTACCGCGGACCGGTGCCGCGACGCCTCCTCCGGGAGGACGCCTCGTCCGATGACGGATGCCTGCCACTCGATCATGCGCGGAGGCTAGGCGGAGCCGCCCGTGAACGGATGCTGCCGGCCGCGTGCGGGGAGGCCGTCATCCGGCCGCCCGCTGGGGAGGAGAGGGGCGGCGCCCATCGGGGGAACGGGCGCCGCCACGTGACGACGGATCGGGGGAATCCTGTACTCGCCACACGTCGGGCTTGACCCGACGGCATGAGCATACGCTCCACGCCTCCCCCTACGGGAGGGTCATGCGCGTTCTGGCCGTTCCCCCACCGGACTCCCGGCAACCCGGTCGCCCCGTCCGCCTCCCGTCCTCGTGGCGCCCCGCCGCCCACCCGCTAACGTGGGTCGCGGAGAGGATGACGATGACGATGTCCACGGACCCCCGATCGACCCAGCCCGGAGCCGCGAGGCCCGCCGCGCACGACCAGGACGAGGAGGGGACGACCACCCCCTCACGTCAGGCCCCGACGCCCGAGCCGGCCCCCGTCCATCCGCCGTCGGACGCGTTCCGCGCGACCCGCGTCGCCGACGAGTCGCTGGCCGCCGCTGCCGCCGCCGACCGGCTCGGCTTCTGGGCCGAGCGGGCCCGCGAGCTCGTGACCTGGGAGACCCCGTTCGAGACGGTCCTCGACTGGTCGGGCGCTCCCGTCGCCCGCTGGTTCCCCGATGGCCGGCTCAACGTCGCGTACAACTGCCTCGACCGGCACGTGCTCGCCGGCCACGGCGACCGCGTCGCGCTGCACTGGGAGGGCGAGCCCGGCGACACCCGTGACCTCACCTACGCGGAGCTCACGGCGGAGGTCAAGCGCGCCGCGAACGCCCTCCGCGACCTCGGCGTCGTCGCGGGCGACCGCGTCGCGATCTACCTCCCGATGATCCCGGAGGCCGTGATCGCGATGCTCGCCGTCGCGCGCATCGGCGCGGTCCACTCGGTCGTCTTCGGCGGCTTCAGCGCCGAGAGCCTGCGGGCCCGCATCGACGACGCCGCGGCCCGCGTGGTCATCACCGCCGACGGCGGCTGGCGCAAGGGCAAGGTCTTCCCGCTGAAGCCCGCGGTGGACGCGGCGCTCGTCGGATCGGCCGGCTCCGTGGAGCACGTCCTCGTCGTGAGGCGCGGCGAGAACGACGTCGACTGGGACGACACCCGCGACCTCTGGTGGCACGAGCGCGTGGCCGCCGCGGATCCCGAGCACGAGGCAGAGGCGTTCGAGTCCGAGCACCCCCTCTTCATCCTCTACACGAGCGGCACCACGGGGAAGCCGAAGGGCATCCTGCACACCTCGGGCGGCTACCTCACGCAGGCCGCCTACACGCACCGCAACGTGTTCGACCTGCACCCCGAGACCGACGTCTACTGGTGCACGGCCGACGTCGGCTGGGTCACCGGCCACAGCTACGTCGTCTACGGACCGCTCGCGAACGGAGCCACGCAGGTCATCTACGAGGGCACGCCGGACACGCCGGCGCCCGGCCGCTGGTGGGACATCGTCGAGAAGCACGGCGTGACGATCCTCTACGCCGCCCCCACCGCCATCCGCTCCTTCATGAAGACCGGCCGCGAGATCCCCGACTCCCGCGACCTCTCCTCCATCCGCCTGCTCGGCTCGGTCGGCGAGCCCATCAACCCGGAGGCGTGGCGCTGGTATCGCGACGTCATCGGCGGCGGCGACGTGCCGGTGGTCGACACCTGGTGGCAGACGGAGACCGGCGGCATCATGATCTCCGCGCTCCCCGGAGTAACCGCCACGAAGCCCGGATCCGCGCAGTCCCCCATCCCCGGCATCTCCGTGGCCGTGGTCGACGACCAGGGCGATCCCGTGGGGCGCGGCGAGAGCGGCCTCCTCGTGGTGACCGAGCCCTGGCCCGGCATGCTCCGCGGCATCTGGGGCGACCCGGAGCGCTACCGCGAGACGTACTGGGACCGCTTCGGCGACCGCTACTTCGCGGGCGACGGGGCCCGGCTCGACGAGGACGGCGACATCTGGCTCCTCGGCCGGGTGGATGACGTGATGAACGTCTCCGGCCACCGCCTCTCGACCGCGGAGATCGAGTCGTCGCTCGTCGCGCACCCGTACGTCGCGGAGGCCGCGGTCGTCGGCGCGTCCGACGAGGCGACCGGCCAGGCCGTCGTGGCCTTCGTGATCCTCCGCACGGCCGAGGCGAGCGCGCTCGGCGGTGAGGACCCGAACGAGGTCCTGCGGAAGCACGTGTCCGACCAGATCGGCGCCATCGCGAAGCCGCGCCGCGTGTTCGTGGTGCAGGAGCTGCCGAAGACGCGCTCGGGGAAGATCATGCGCCGGCTGCTGCGCGACGTGGCCGAGGGCCGCGCGATCGGCGACACGACCACGCTGGCCGACACGCAGGTCATGCAGGTGATCTCGGACCGGATGAGCGCGGGCTGACCCGCCGGGCGAACGAGGACAGCAGGAGGGCCGGGTGCGATGCGCACCCGGCCCTCCTCTCGTGCCCGCCGCGGCGGGCGACGGCTACTCGACGAGCGCCACCACGAGCTCGACCTCGACGGGCGAGCCGAGCGGCAGCTCGGCGACGCCCACGGCGGAGCGCGCGTGGATCCCGGCGTCGCCGAGGATCTCCCCCAGCACCTCGCTCGCCCCGTTGATCACGCCCGGCTGCCCGGTGAAGCCCTCGGCCGAGGCGACGAAGCCCGTGACCTTGATGACGCGCGCGATGCGGTCGACGCCGCCGGCCGCGTCCGCCGCCGCCGCGAGCCCGTTCAGCGCACAGGTGCGGGCGTGCGCCTTCGCGTCCTCAGGCGAGACCTCGGCGCCGACCTTGCCGGTCGCGGCGAGCGCACCGTCGACGAAGGGCAGCTGACCGCTCGTGTAGACGAGGCCGCCGTGGACGACCGCGGGGACGTATGCGGCGACGGGCGCCGCGACCGCGGGCAGCTCGATGCCGAGCTCGGCCAGCCGGTCGGAGATCGCGCCCATCAGGCGCCGTGCTCCGCGCCGGCGACCGGGCGCTTCATGTAGGCGACGAGCCCGCCCTCGGGGCCGGTGACGACCTGCACGAGCTCCCAGCCCTGGGATCCCCAGGTGTTGAGGATGGCGGCGGTGTTGTGGATCATCAGCGGCGTGGTGAGGTACTCCCACTGCGCGGGCGTTGCGGTCATCTCGGCTCCTTGCCGGTCGGGTCGGGGTGCATGACGGGACGGGCGCGGGCGGCCGGCGCACAGGTCTCACGGGTTCCCATACACCCTTCCCGTACTCTGGAGTCTATGTCTGCTTCCAAGAACACGCCCGGCCGCGTCGCCGCCGCGCTCACGGGCGTCCTCGGCATGAGCGCCGTGGCCGGCGTGCTGGTCGCGGCGATGGTCACCCCGGCCATCGCCGTCACGAGCCTCGCGGCCAACAACACGATCGGGCTCTTCGAGGACCTGCCGGACTACCTGCAGATCGACAACCTCGCCCAGAAGACCGAGCTCTACGCCACGCAGGGCGGCCAGCCGGTCAAGTTCGCCGAGTTCTACGCGCAGAACCGCGAGGAGGTCGGCTGGGACGAGGTCTCCGACAACGCGAAGGCCGCGGCCGTCGACACGGAGGACCCGCGCTTCTACGAGCACGGCGGCGTCGACGTGCAGTCCACGTTCCGCGCCCTCGCGCAGAACGTCATCGGCGGCGGCGTCGAGTCCGGCGCGAGCACCATCACCATGCAGTACGTGAAGAACGTGCTGGTGCAGAAGGCGGAGACGCTCGCGGCGACGGATCCCGAGGCGGGCAAGAAGGCCTACGCGGAGGCGACGCAGGAGTCGACCGCCCGCAAGCTCAAGGAGATGCGCCTGGCGATCGGGCTGGAGAAGAAGTTCGCCAAGAACGACATCCTCCTCGGCTACCTCAACATCGCGAACTACGGCGGCAGCGTCTACGGGATCCAGTCGGCCGCGAAGTACTACTACGGCGTGGACGCCAAGGACCTCAGCATCGCGCAGGCCGCGAGCCTCGTCGCCACGGTCAACTACCCGACGGCCCTCCGCATCGACGAGCCCGGCAACATCCCGGCGAACCAGCAGCGGCGCGACATCCTCATCGACAACATGCTGAAGCACCACAGCATCACGCAGGAGCAGCACGACGAGGCCATCGCGACGCCGGTGACCCCGACGATCACCCCGTCGGTGAGCGGCTGCAACGCCGCCCAGCCCGCGAGCGCCGCGTACTTCTGCGACGCGGTCAAGTACACGGTCGAGAACTCCGACGCCTTCGGCAAGGACTCCACGGAGCGCACCAACAACCTCAACCGCAACGGCTACAAGATCTACACGACGCTCAACCTCGACCTGCAGGCCAAGGCGACGGACGACATGCGCAAGCAGATCCCGACGACGATGAACAGCATCAACGTGGGATCCGCGATGACGAGCGTGGAGGCCAAGACCGGCCGCGTGATCGCCATGGTCCAGAACACCGACTACGGCAACGGCGACCAGCGCGGCGTCACCAGCGTCAACTACAACACCGACCAGGACTACGGCGGATCCGGCGGCTTCCAGGTCGGATCCACGTACAAGCTCGTGACGCTCCTCGAGTGGCTGAAGGAGGGGCACTCGGTCAACGAGGTCGTGCGCTCCTCGAACGGCACCTGGAGCGGGCGCGACTTCCAGGACTCCTGCACGGGCGGCAACCTCGGGTCCGACGTCCTGAAGGTCACCAACGACGGCGCGGCTCCCGGCCCCAACCGCACCGTGATGTCCGGCACGGCCAACTCCACCAACACGGCGTTCATGGCCATGGCCAGCGAGCTCGACATGTGCGGCATCGGCCAGACCGCGAAGGACATCGGCATCCACCAGGCCGTGCCCGACAAGCCGCTGTCCAACTACGTCTCGGACATCATCGGCTCGGGCGGCAACAACATCGCCCCTCTCACGATGGCGCAGGCGTACGCGACCGTGGCCAACAACGGGACCACGTGCGACTCGATCATGATCGACAAGGTGGTCCTCCCCGACGACACCGAGATCACGCCTCCGTCCGCGAACTGCCGCGAGGCCGTGAGCCCCGATGTCGCGCACACGGCCGCCTACGCGCTCGCCGGCGTCATGGGCGCGACCGGCGCCCCCGCGAACACGAACGACGGCACGCCGCTCATCGGCAAGACGGGCACCACGGACAAGGCGAAGGACACCTGGTTCGTGGGATCCAGCACCGAGGTCACCACCGCGATCTGGGTCGGCAGCGCCTCGGGCCAGCAGATCCAGCAGCGCAACACCAGGCTCCCGGGCGGGCAGCTCATGTCCACGGCGCGCTTCGCCGTGTGGAAGCCGTTCATGCAGGCCGTCAACGCGGTCTACAAGGGTTCGGCGTTCCCCGGCCCGGCAGCCGACCTCACGCGCACGCCGACGGTGCAGGTGCCTGACGTGTCGGGCATGTCCCCCGCGGACGCGCAGTCGGCCATCGAGGGCGCTGGCCTGTCCTTCGCCCAGGGCGGCGCGCGCCCCTCCTCGAGCGTGCCCGCGGGGCAGGTCGCCGGATCCGACCCCGGCGCCGGCGCCAACGCGGCCCGCGGATCCACCGTCACCGTGTTCACGAGCAGCGGGCCCGACCAGAGCCAGCAGCAGGGCACGCCTGGCACCGTCCCTGACGTGCGCGGCCAGGACGTGACGGGCGCACGCCAGGCGCTCCGCGCGGCCGGCTTCGACGTCACCATCGCGCAGGAGCAGGTGCAGGACAACTCGCAGATCGGGAAGGCGACCCGCACGGATCCGGCCGCCGGTCAGCAGAGCAGCGGCCCGGTGACGCTCTTCATCGGACGCAGCTGATGGGCGTGATCGGCACGATCGCGCGCACCGTCGGCGGGGTCGCCGCCGCGGGCGCCGCGGTCTTCGCGTACGCGTCGTTCTACGAGCGGCGCCGATTCACCCTCCGCGAGGTGACCGTGCCGGTGCTCCCCGTGGGCGCCGATCCCATCCGCGTGCTCCACCTCTCCGACATGCACATGGCGCCCTGGCAGCGCAAGAAGCAGCGGTGGGTGCGGGAGCTCGCGGGCCTGAAGCCCGACCTCGTCGTCGACACCGGCGACAACACGGGGCACGAGCAGGGCATCGTCGCCGTCGAGGAGACGCTCGAGGCCTTCCGCGGGATCCCCGGCGTCTTCGTGCACGGCTCGAACGACTACTACGGGCCGATGATGAAGAACCCGTTCAAGTACTTCACCGCGAACACGCACGCCACCCAGCGCCCGGCCGACCTCGACCTGGCGCGGCTCGAGCGGCTCTACGCGTCGCTCGGCTGGGTCGACCTCAACAACGCGGCGGGCGCGATCGAGGTCAACGGCACGCTGCTCGAGTTCTTCGGCGTCGACGACCCGCACCGCGAGTTCGACCACCTCGAGGCGCTCCCGGGCGCCCTCGACGCGCTGCGCGAGGACGGCGACGCCTACCAGGGCGCCTCGGACGCGCCGGTCGTGTCGGTCGGCGTCGCGCACGCGCCCTACCGGCGGGTGCTCGACTCGTTCGTCACCAACGGCGCCCGCATGGTCTTCGCCGGGCACACGCACGGCGGCCAGGTCTGCGTCCCCGGCTACGGCGCGCTCGTCACCAACTGCGACATCCCGCGCCGCCAGGTCAAGGGCCTGAGCGTCTGGCCGCACGCCGACCGCGCCGCCTACCTGCACGTGAGCGCCGGCCTCGGCACGTCGATCTACGCGCCCGTGCGGTTCGCCTGCTACCCCGAGGCGACGCTGCTCACGCTCACGGCGGTCTAGCCGCCCGACGCGTACTCGGGAGCCCGGAACATCGGGTATCGTAGAACCCGGCCCTCGGGCCATCGGGGTGTGGCGCAGTTTGGTAGCGCGCTTCGTTCGGGACGAAGAGGTCGCAGGTTCAAATCCTGTTACCCCGACACACCGCCTCCTCGGGAGGCACAGCACGACAGGCGTCACGACGAAGGGCCGCTCCTCCGGGAGCGGCCCTTCGTCGTGCGGTGATCCCGTGGGGCTAGCGCGAGCCGGGCTTCAGCCGGAGCGCCGGCCGCTCGATCGCGTAGTAGGTCGCGGCCGCCAGCGCGAGCGTCACCGCGCCCACCACGAGGGTGTTGAGCGCGAAGCCCGCGAGCGTGTCCGGCAGCACGAGGCCCGCGCGGCGGAGGAATCGGATCACCGGCAGGTGCCACAGGTAGACGCTGAAGGAGATCGTGCCGAGCCAGGCGATCCAGCGCAGCTCGAGGAAGCGCGTCACCGGACCGGGCGATCCCCCGCGCCGCGGCAGCGCCACGAGCAGAAGCAGCGTCGCGCACGAGGCGGCGACGACGCTCTCCTCGAACGCGCCCACGGGCGCCTCGGAGGCGACGACGATGAGCGCGGCGGCCGCGATCCCCGCCGGCACGCGCCAGGCCGCCACGCGGTCGCGCAGGCCCTCGTCCGCGGACAGGGGTAGCAGGATCACGGCCGCCGCCATGCCGTAGGCGAAGAGGTCCGCGTGCACCAGGATGCTGCGGTTCGCGACCGCCTCCCACGTGACGCCCCACTCGCTCGCCAGGCGGCCGCGATGCCCGAGCGGGGCCTGCGCGATGATCGACCAGACCTTGCCGGCCACGCCGATCACGAGGAGCACGGCCGCGGGGGCGAGGGCGCGGATCCACGTGGCCCTCCCCCGCAGAAGCCGCGCGGCGAGGAGCGCCACGATCGGCAGCACCACGTAGAAGGACACCTCGACGGCCAGCGTCCACGCGACCTCGATGCCGCTGCGCAGCGTGCGCGGCGCGTAGCCCTGCAGCAGCAGCGCGTTGAGCACCGTGTCCCACGGCCCGAGCGTGCCCACCTGGATGCCCGCGTCGCGGGTCTCGCGCGGCAGGATCGCGACGCGGAGCACCAGGCTCACGAGCAGCAGGACGACGATGTACCCCGGGAAGACGCGGAGCGCGCGGTTCGCGGCGTAGCGCGACAGGCGCGGCATCGCGCCGCCCTCGACGAGGCTGCGCGCGAACGGCAGGAACAGCAGGAAGCCGCTGAGCACGAAGAACAGCGTGACGCCGTGGCTGAAGAACGCGACCTCGCCGACGAGCGGGACGTCGGTCGTGGGCCGGGCGAGCTGGCGCTGCACGTGGTACAGCAGGACGGCCACGGCGGCGACGCCGCGGAGGCCCTCGATGCCCGGCAGGAGCGTGCGCACGCGCGCGGGTGCGGACGTCGGGGTCCCGGTCATGATGCCCTTCGCGGGTCGGTGGATCGGCGGTCGTCCAGTCTACGAGGCGCTGGATCCGAGGGGCCCTGGGCATGGCGACACCGAGCACGACGGCCGCCGCCCGGAGGCGACGGCCGTCGGCGCGCGCTCCCCATCGAGCGCGGGCTCAGTCCTCCGCGGGAGGAGCGGGCTGGGCCGGGGGCGCGGGCTGCGCAGGAGCCGCGGGCGCTTCCGGTGCGGTGG
>NZ_QWGT01000098.1 GCF_003576405.1 Clavibacter lycopersici | reverse complement strand
ATGGCGTCGGTCGCGGCGGGCGCGGGCGGCGGTGCACAGCCCTCGTCGATGCGCGCGACGGCGTGGCCGTCGGCGCGGAGGCGGGTCTTCACGGGCGTGGGCGCGCCGGACGGCCCGGCGACCACCTCGATCCGCTGGAGGCACTCGCGGAGCGTGGCGGAGTGGCGGTCGTCGGAGAGCACGGTGACCAGGCGCACGTCGTGGCCGTCGCGCGCGAGCATCGTCGCGACGAGGCCGGCGCCGCCCGCGCGGGGCAGCGACTCCTCGACCTCGATCACCGGCACGGGCGCGTCGGGGCTGAGGCGGTGCGCGGCGCCGGTCATGTCGACGTCGAGGAGCACGTCGCCGACCACGACGATCCTCACGCGGGCACCTCGGCGGGCTCCGCCGTGGTGGACGCGGGAGCGACCGTCACGGGCACGGACGCCGTCGGGGCGGCCGTCGTCGCCGAAGCGCGCGCCGCGGCCCGGTCGTTCGCCTTCAGGCGGCTCTCGAACGCGCGGCAGATCGCGTGCACGGCGACGAGCTGCGCCTCCTGCACGTTGGCCGACGGCCCGTCGAGCGCGAGGGACTCGTCGCACGCCTCCACCAGCGGGTTCGGGCCGGGGCCCGTCATCGCCCAGGTGGTGGCTCCCGCGGCGCGCGCGGCGGCGGCGGCGCGGAGCAGGTTCTCGCTGCGGCCGCTCGTGGAGAGCAGCACGACGATGTCGCCGGATCGCGCGTGCGCGTGCACCTGCCGGGCGAAGACCTCGTCGAAGCCGTAGTCGTTGCCGATCGCGGTCACCGCCGACGACTCCGCGTGCAGCGCGATCGCGGAGAACGGGCGGCGGTCGCCGTCGAACCGGCCGACCAGCTCGCTCGTGAGGTGCTGGGCCTCGGCCGCGGATCCGCCGTTGCCGGCCGCGATGAGGCGCGCGCCGTGGCTCAGGCGGTCGGCCATCTCGCGGCCCCACGCGGTGAGGCGCGGCGCGTGCCGGCGGAGGTCGTCGAGCACCGGGCCGAGCGCGTCGAGGTGGGCGTCGACCACGGTGGGGTCGGCGGGGAGGTCGTCGGGGGCGGCGGCCTGGATCGCGGCCAGGTACGCCTCCGCGGTGCGGGCGGCGACGGTCGACCACGCGTAGCCGTGCTCCATGCGGTCGCGGCCGGCGCGGCCGAGGCGGCGGCGGCGCGCGGGATCCGCGAGCAGGTCCCCGAGGGCCTCGGCGATGGCGGCGGGGTCGCGCGGCGGCACGAGGATCCCCGTCACGCCGTCGACCACGCTGTCGGTGAGGCCGCCGACCGCGGACGCGACGACGGGCACGCCGGAGGCCATCGCCTCGAGCGGCACGATGCCGAACGGCTCGTACCAGGGCGCGCACACCACGACGTCGGCGGTGCGCATCACGGCGGGCATGTCGGCCTGGGAGACGCGGCCGTGCAGGCGCACGCGATCGGCGACGCCGGCGGCGCGGGCCGCGTCCATGAGGCGGCGGGCCTCGGGGTCGTCGGATCCGCTCGCGCCGTCGCCGGAGCCGCCGACGATGACCAGCTCGACGTCGGTGCGGCCGCGGCGGGCGAGGATCCCGATGGCCTCGATCGCGAGGTCGACGCCCTTGCGCGGCACCAGGCGGCCGACGACCATGACGCGCATCGGGGCGCCGTCTTCCTCGTCCGCGTATGCGCGCGGCGTGAAGTGCCCGATGTCGACGCCGCAGGGGATCACCGTGATGCGGGCTGCGTCGACGCCGGCGCGCACGAGCTCGGCAGCCTCGTCGGAGCAGGTCGCGATGACGGCGTCGGCACGGCGGCCGACCCCGGGCTCGAGCGTCGCGCGCTCGGCGGGGCTCGTGTCCTCTGCGCCGAGGTGGCGGCGCTTCACGGATCCGAGCGCGTGGAAGGTGTGCAGCACGGGCGGCGCGGCGGCGGCGCCCACGGGGGATGCGGAGAGGCGCGCGGCGGCGTCGAGGGCGGCGACCCCGGACATCCAGAAGTGGCTGTGCACCACGTCGGGCCGGGCGGTGCGCCAGTCGGCGAGGAGTCCGTCGGCGAGCTCGCCCATGTGCGGCAGCAGCTCGTCCTTCGGGACCTGGCGCGCGGGTCCGGCGTCGAGGTGCACGACCTCCACGCCGGGCGCGAACGCCACGCGTGCGGGGAGCGCCGGGTCGTCGCGGCGCGTGTAGACGGTGACGGTGTGGCCCTCGTCCGCGAGCGCCGCGGACAGCGCCGCCACGTGCACGTTCTGGCCGCCGGCGTCCACGCCGCCGAGCGTCGCCAGCGGGCTGGCGTGCTCCGAGATCATCGCGATCCTCATCGTGTCGTCCTCTCGTCGAGCGGGTGGTGCGGGGGAGTCGTGGAGCCGGATGCGGCGAGCGCGCGACGTGACCGACGCCCGGCCGCGGCGTCCACCGCGTCGTGGAGCACGGCGTCCATGTCGCGCAGGAAGCGGCCGAGCGAGTAGCGGGCGAGCGCGGCCTCGCGGGCGACGCGGCCGCGGCGGGCGGCCTCGTCGGGATCCGCCAGCAGCAGCCGCGCCTCGCGCACCAGGTCGCCCGGGTCGGAGGAGATGGCGCCCGCGTCCGGAGGCACCGCGCGCGACGCCTCGGTCGCGTCGAGCACCAGCACGGGCATCCCCATGTGCATGGCCTCGAGGAGCGACAGGCCGAGCGAGGTCCAGCGGTGCGGGTGGATGTACGCGCGGAGGCGCGCGAGCTCGGGGTGCATGCGTGCCGTGGGCAGGTCGCCGCGCGACACGATCCTGCCGCCGAGCGACGGGAACGTTCCGGGTAGCAGGTCCGAGCCCATGCCGAACACCTCGACGGGCGCGATCGCCGCGAAGGCGGGCAGCAGATCGGTGCCGGTGATGCGGCCGCGGCGCACGGGCTCGTTGATCACGGCGCCGAAGGACGCGACCTCGCCCGTGTAGAGCGCGCCGGGGTCGGGCACGCCGTGCTCGACGACCGTGGTCGGCGCGATCCCGGTGTCCCACATGAGCGCGTTGAAGCGCGTGACGTGGATCACGGGGATGTCGTCGCGCCCGGCGAGCGCGTGCACCGTCTCGGTCGGGGCGCCGCGCGGGGTGTTGTGCTCGAGGAAGACGGCGGGCACGTCGGATCCGAGGCGCCGGCCGAGCAGGCGCTCCGCCTCCTCGATCTCGGCGACGCGCTGGAGGAGGACGAGGTCGACGTCCGCGTCGTGCAGGGACGACGGATCCACCTCGCGCGCGGTCGCGGGCCAGGCGCGACCGCCGCGGCCGAGGCCCCACGCGTCGCGCGCCTCCGTGGTCGGGAACAGGATCTCGTGGGATCCGAGGACGAACGAGTCGGTCCATCCGCCGTGGACGTGCCACATCAGGATCCTCATGCGGGCACCTCCGAGGTCGGGCGCGACGCCGTGCCGCCCGTCGTCGCGAGCAGCCGCTCGACCGCGTCGGCGACCTCCGCGGCCGAGACCCCGCTGAGGCACGGGTGCCCCGGGATCGGGCAGTCGCGCGCGCGGCTGAGCCGGCAGGCCGCGTCCTGGTCGCCGAGGAGGATCACGGGCACGCGGTACGGCGCCCAGCGGATCGGCGGCACGACGGGCGAGAACAGGCTGACGACGGGCAGGCCGACCGCGGCGGCGAGGTGCGCAGGCCCGGTGTTGCCGCTCACGAGCACTGCCGCGCGGCGCATCAGCGCTCCCAACCCCGCGAGGTCGGTGCGGCCGCCGAGGTCGAGCGCGGTGGATCCGGCGACGTGCGCCGTGAGCTCCCGCTCGTCGGGTCCGCCCGTGACGACCACGGGGATCCCGCGCTCGCCGAGGAGCGCGACCGCGTCGCGGTGCTGGTCGGCCGGGTACGAGCGCGCGCCGACCGCGGCGCCGGGGTGGACGAGCGCGAACGGGCCGTCGGGGAGGAGCGCTTCCACGTCGGACGGCAGCTCGGCGGGCAGGACGGCGAGGCGCCCGTCGTCGTCCGCGGGCAGCGCGTGCCCGGCCGCGGCGGCGATCGCGAGGGCGCGCTCGGGCTCGGGCTGGTCCTCGTCGAGGTCCTCGCCGGGCTTGAGGCGCACGTCGAGCAGGGATCCGGCGTAGTCGACGCTGGCGCCCGTGATCCGCGTCACCCCGGCGAGCCGCAGCAGCAGCGCGAGCGGCAGGGGCGACTGGTGGAAGGAGGTGAGGATGACGGCCTCGTCGGGCTCGACCTCCGCGAGGATCGCGTGCAGCGCGTCGACGCTGGCGGCGTCGGCGGCGGGTGCCGGGGAGGAGATCCACGGCGAGTCCCACACGTGCACCGCGTGGACGCCGGGCAGCAGCCGGCCGGCGGACGCGCCGCGCGGCCCGCAGAGCAGGTGCACCTCGACAGCGGGGTCGGCGGCGACCGCGCGCACCGCGGGCCCCGAGATCAGCACGTCGCCGACGGAGTCGAGCCGCACGACGAGCACGTTGCGGGGCGCCGGGTCGTGGATGAGGAGGTGCACCGCGTCGAGGATCGTCGGGGCCACGAGCTCCGCCTCGGCCACCTCCTCCTCGCGCGTGACGGGCGTCGGCACGAGCACGCCACGCGCGCCCGCGGCCCGGGCGGCGCCCATGTCGGCCGCGATGTCGCCCACGACCGCGACGCGCGACGGATCCACGCCCCACGTCCGGCAGGCCTCGAGCACCATCCCGGGCTGGGGCTTCCGGCAGTCGCAGCCGTCGTCGGATCCGTGCGGGCACAGCAGCACGAGGTCGAACGCGCCGAGCAGCTCCTGCACGCGCGCGTTGACGGCGTCGGCCTGGTCGCGCGTGATGAGGCCGCGCGCGATCCCGGACTGGTTGGTCACCATGCCGACGCGGAGGCCCGCGGCGCGGACGGCGTCGACCGCCTCGCGGGCGCCGGGCATGAGCGTGACGAGCGCCGGATCCCCGTTGTACGGCACGTCGACGACGAGCGTGCCGTCCCGGTCGAACAGGACGGCCTCGAGGTCGTTCCCGGGCGAGCGCATGATCGGCCCGTACCCGACTGCTCCTCCACCCAAACCCGGCCCCGAGCACTTCTCCCCGGGGCGTCACACTCCTCCGCGGCGACCCGCAGCAGCGCCCCCGCGCGGGGAGCAGCAGCGCCCTCGGGCGGGGGCGCGGCGATCGGGGCGCGGCGGGTTCAGCGCGCGGGCGCCTCCTGGATCCACCGCGACCGCGCCAGCAGCATCGGCATGAGCGGCGCGATGAGCAGCGCGCCCAGCCCGCCGACCGCCATGTCGCCGATCGTGTCCGCGTAGCCCGTGAGGATCGCCGGATCCAGCCACGTCTGCCCCGCCCACTCGCCGAGCTCCCACAGCGCCGAGAGCGCGAGCCCCACCGTGAGGCTGAGGATCCCGAGCGGCAGCGGCCGCCGGTCGACCACGACGCCGGCGCGGTCGGCCAGGAGGATCACGAGCGCGGCCAGCGCGGCCGTCGTGACGAGGTGCGCGGGGATGTCCCACCAGGGCAGCAGCTCGTACAGGTCGAGCCGGTTGCTCGCGGCCGAGACGAGCGTCGTGACACCGATGGCGAGGTCGAGCCCGGGCCTGGCCCCGAGACCCCGCGGCGCCACGAGCCCGAGCAGCGCGAGCGCGAACATCGCCGAGGTCGTGCCCGTCCACGCGAACACGGAGAAGAGGAAGGTGAGCAACCCGATCACGCGGACGACGTCGGCGAGCACGGCCGTGATCCCCCGCGGCGGCTGAAGGAAGGTGAGCCCGGCCAGCCCGGCGAAGGCCACGACGTCCTCGGGTGGGGTCGGCGCGTCCGCCGGGGTCGGCGCGGTCGGATCCGTCAGCACCGCACCACCGCCTGCAGCGCCTCGTGGTCGCTCGGCGCGCGCCCGGCCGTGCGGGAGGTGTTGATGCCGACGCGCTGCACCTCGACGTCGGGCGTGACGAGCATCCAGTCGATGCGGCGGGTCGTGCGCTTCGGCGCCTTGTAGTTGGACCACGTGCCCCACTCGGGCGTGAGGCGCTCGCGGGCGCCGTCCCACGCGTCCACCAGCGCGCCGCCCTCCACGAGCAGCCGGTGCGGCTCGGTGTCGACGCCCGCGTTCGTGTCGCCCGCGACGATCGTGGGCACCTGCACCTCGGCGACGATCCCGAGGATCATGCGCGCCGACTCCTCGCGCGACCGCCGCGAGAGGTGGTCGAAGTGCGTGTTCACGTGCCGCAGGGGCAGGCCGGTGGCGCGATCCGTGAAGTCGGCGACCACGGCGATCCGCGGCACCATGTTGCCCCAGCTGCGGGATCCGGCGACCGCGGGCGTGTCCGACAGGGCGACCTGCCGCCAGCTCGTGAGCTCGAGGCGGCGCGTGTCGTAGAAGGTGGGGCAGCCCTCGCCGTGCCCGTCGGCGTTGCGGCCGTGCCCGATCCGCCGGTAGTGCCGGCCGAGCGCCTGCGACAGCGCGCGCCCCTGCGTGGGCATCGCCTCCTGCGTGCCGAGGAGCGCCGGCTGCTCGCGCTGGAGGAGCTCGGCGATGAGCGGCTCGCGGTCGGCCCAGCGGTCGGGGCTGCCCGGCCGGTACCGGCGGAACAGGCGGCGGATGTTGTACGTCATCACGTGCAGCTCGGGGGCGTCGACCGGGCCGATGAGCACCCGTCCGTCCGTGAGGGTGCCGTCGGCGCTGAGGGTCATGCATCCATCGTCCCCCAGCGCGGGCCCGACCACCGTCGCCGGCGGGGAACCGTCACCGCCCGAACGGGGGATGTCGCCTCGCTCGGGCGCGCTGCTTGACTGCCGCCGTCCGGGCATCCGGACGTCGAATGGGGGAGAGAGCATGCGCAAGAGGATCGCGACCATCGTCCTGGCGGCCACCCTGGTGACGGGAGGCACCGTCCTCGGTGCCGCGCCGGCCCAGGCCGCCAAGCTGCAGTGGGTCACCATGCAGGACACCAAGGCGCTCTGCGCGTCCGCGGTGACGTGGAAGCTGAAGGAGTTCGCGAACAAGGGCACGAAGGTCTACGGCCAGTCGCCGTGCCGCTCGACCTTCAAGGGCTGGGAGGGCGCCATCCAGTACCAGGGGTGATCCCGGGGAGGGCGAGCGCCGTCCGCGGCTCCCGCCCTCCCGCGTCACCCGCCGCCGTCAGTGCGCGTGCCGGTGGTGGCTGTCGGGGTAGTGCTCGTGCGTGTGGGTGAGCGGCTCGTGGGTGTGCTCGTGGCGGTGGCGGGTGCCCGCCGCGACCGGCTCGGCGTGATCGTGCTGGTGGTGCGCGTCGTGGGTGTGCCAGTGGTCGTGGGTCACGGCCTCGTGGGTGTGCTCGTGCTCGTGCCGCTCGGTGAGGTGCAACCAGATGCCGACGGCCATGAGGATCCCGGCGACGACCAGCGGCCACGTCACGGGCTCCCCGAGCACCAGCGCGAGGAGCGCGCCGAAGAACGGGGCGACCGAGTAGTAGGCGCCGGCGCGCGCCGTGCCCACGTGGCGGAGGGCGACGATGAACAGCACGAGGCTCACCCCGTAGGCGAGGAAGCCGACGGACATGGCCGCGACGACGTTGCCGATGGCGGGCAGCTGCGCGCCGAGGAGGAAGGCCAGCGCGAGGTTCACCGGCCCCGCGACGGCGCCCTTCACCGCGGCGAGCCACGTGGCGTCGTTCAGCGCGACCTTGCGGGTGAGGTTGTTGTCGATGCCCCACGAGAGGCAGGCGCCGAGGATCGCGAGCGCCGGCCACGGGCTGCCGAGCTCGACCCCCTGCGGCACCGTGATCAGCACGGCGCCCGCGACGATCGCGACCATGCCGAGCACGATCCGCCGGTCGGCGTTCTCCCGGAAGACGATCCAGGCGATGAGCGCCGTCGCGACGCCCTCCGCGTTGAGGAGCAGCGACGCTCCCGAGGCGGGCATGCCGGCGAGGCCGACGAGCAGGAGGACCGGGCCGAGGATCCCGCCGAAGAGGATCGCCCCGGCCAGCGGCAGGCGCTCCTCGCGGGCGAGGCGCACGCGCGGCGACCGGCGGATCACGCGGATGAGTCCGAGCCCGATCCCGGACCCCGTGTAGAGGAGGCCGGCGAGGAGCCAGGGGCTGACGGAGTCCAGCAGGAGCTTCGCGGCGGGGGTGCCGGCGCCGAAGAGGACGGCCGAGAGCAGCGCCGCCTGGACCCCGCGGCTAGCGAGCGCCGTCCGCACGCGCGGACTCCTCGTGGTGGTGGGCGCCGGATCCGTCGAGCTGGTGCTCCGCCTGGAAGATCGCGTCGGTCACGAGCTGGCGCGCGTGCTCGTCGACCAGGCGGTAGAAGACGCGCGTGCCCTCCTGCCGGGTCGCGACGACGCGCGAGAGGCGCAGCTTCGCGAGGTGCTGCGAGACCGCGGCGGGCGACTTCCCGACGCGCTCGGCGAGGTCGTTGACGGGCAGCTCGCCGTCGCGGAGCGCGAGCACGATCCGCACGCGCGTGGCGTCGGCGAGCATCGCGAACACCTCCACCGCGAGCTCGACGTGCTGGCTGTCGGGGTGCCGGCCGCATCTGCTATCTGCATCCATGCGCAGATTCTTGCACATGCCGTGGGCGTTCGGCGTGCGGGGGCTAGGCCGCGGGATCCGGGGCCGCGTCGATGCGCGCGAGGAACGCGTGCAGGTCGTCGCGGATCCGGGCGAGCTCCGACGGGGTCATGCCCGTGCGCTCGGCCACGCGGGCGGGCACCTGCTCGGCCCGGCGGCGGAGCGCCCGGCCCGCGTCGGTGAGGGTGACGCGCACGACGCGCTCGTCCTCGTCGCTGCGCGCACGCTCCAGGAGGCCGGCCGACTGCAGGCGCTTCAGCAGGGGCGTGATGGTCGCGGGCTCGAGGGCGAGCGCGCTACCGAGGTCGGAGATCGAGCGGCCGTCGCGCTCCCAGAGGGCGAGCATCACGAGGTACTGCGGATGCGTGAGGCCGAGCGGCTCGAGGATCGGGCGGTACAGCGCGACGACGGACCGCGCCGCCAGCACGGCCGCGAAGCAGACCTGGCTCTCGAGCGCCAGGGGATCCGTGCGCGTCGCGTCCTCGTGTGCCATGCCAGCTCCTCGCCGCCTGCCGAAATACCGCGTACACTTACTACTATGACACGAGGTAAAGGCCAGGCGGACGGCCCGCGGCGCGAACGCGGCTTCGGAGCGGCCGTCGAGCGGTTCAACGAGCGGCTCCGGCCGTACCTCGGCGCGCCCCCGCTCGGCCCGTACACGGACGACCCGGTGCCCGAGCCGCAGACGCGGCTCTGCCCCATGTGCGGCAAGCCCATGCCCGACCACGACATCGACCGGTCCGGAGCGCGCACGCAGGTGCGCTGCCCGGTCTGATCCGGGTGCGCTGATCCCGCGCCGTCAGCGCGCCAGCGCCTCCGCGCGGGCCGGCCGCCACATCGCCACCGGGCTGGATCCGGCCAGGCCCGCCAGGGCTCCCAGCTCGGCGAAGCCGTTCCGGAGGTAGAGCGCGCGGTTCCGCGCGGTCGACGACTCGAGGTAGGCCGCGGATCCGTCGGCGTCGACGCGGGCGAGTCCGTGGGCGAGGAGCGCGGATCCGACGCCGAGTCCGCGCGCCGACGCGCCCACGCCCACCTCGGCCAGGCGCCAGTGCGGGAGGCCGGGTCGCGCGCGGTCGAGCGTGCGGAGGTGGCCGGCGGCGCGGAG
>NZ_QWGT01000097.1 GCF_003576405.1 Clavibacter lycopersici | reverse complement strand
CGGCGCGGCCACGGGCGCCTCCGCGTCGCGCGGCCCGGCGCCGCCCGCGACGTGGCCGGCCTCCTCGGCGGCGATGTTCTCGGCGGATCCCACGGGGAGCGTCGACGCGTCCACCTCCTCGGCCGCGCGCAGCTCGTCGTGGGCGCGGTCGATCGCCTCCTCCAGCTCGTCGACGAGGAGGTCCTCGCGGAGGAAGTGGCGCAGGCGGTATCCGGCGCGACCGACCATGTGCGCGGAGATCGGCGCCGTGAGCATCTGGAAGAGGAGGACGGGCACGAGCATCGCTGCCGTGCTGAGGCTCTGCGACTGGAGGGCGAGCGCGAGCAGGACGAGGATCACGCCGAGGATCTGCGGCTTGGTCGCCGCGTGCATGCGGGCGAGCGGGTCCGGGAAGCGCAGGAGGCCGACGCCCGCCGCGACGGAGAGGACGCCGCCCAGGATGAGGAGCACGAGGCTCACGACGTCGAGGGCGTCGGCCAGCGGGCCGGAGACGAGGATGTCGTTCACGACGGGTCCTGCTTCGAGACGTAGCGGGCGACGGCGACCGTCGCGAGGAACGCGGTCATGGCGAGCACGAGCATCACGGGCACCGTGCGCGTGTGCCCGTTGTAGATCATCTCGGCGCCGAGCACGCAGATGAGGGTGGTGAGCAGCACATCGGACGCGATGATCCGGTCGAGGATGCTCGGGCCGCGCACGATGCGCACGAGCGCCATCGCGGCGGTGGAGAAGAACAGGGCGCCGACGACGACCCAGCCGACCTGCATGACGACGCTCATGGGAGCTCCTCCCCCGTGGTGGTGATGAGCCCCGCCTCGAGGTCGCGGTCGCGCACCAGCTCGTGCTCGCGCTGCGTGCGGGTCTGCAGCAGCGGCTCGCGGCCGGACTCGCGCCGCTCGCGGTTGACGCGCCAGACATCGTCCGGGGTGCCGAGCGTGTACACGATCCGGCTCTCGACCTGGAGGGTGCGCGTGCGCACGTGCTCGACGTCCTCACGCGTCTCGGTGCCGAGCGCGTGCAGGTAGAGGATGGACCGCTCGCGGTCGGCCTCCACCACGATGGACCCGGGCACGAGCGAGACGACCTCGGCCGTGAGCGTCATGACGAAGTCGCTCCGCGTGTGCAGGTGGACGGCGATGACGGAGTTGGTGGGCACGCGGCGCCAGTCGAAGGCGAGCACCGCGACCTGGAACGACGCGCGGACGAGGTCCGCCGCGAAGTGCCCGAGCAGGATGAACGCCCAGCGGATGTCGAAGCGCCCCGACAGCTCGACGGGCGGCAGGTAGAACACCCGCGTCACGAGGAGCGCCAGCACGATGCCCGAGAGCACCGAGATCACGGTGACGTGCCCCCAGAGCAGCAGCCAGAGGATCACCAGCCAGACGAGGAGCGGCAGCTGCACGAGGAGCGACAGGCGCTCCGCGCGCGCCCTCGCGCGGTGGGGGCTCATTCGACGCCTCCCGGGAAGGCCGTCTCGACGTAGCCCTGCTCGCCCGAGCCGACGCCGGATCCGGGGCCGGTGAGGCTCTCGCCCGCGCGCTCCGCGAGCGCGTAGACGGGCCCCGCGAACACGGTGAGCGCGACGCTCACGGCGACCATGCCCATGGTGGCGCCCGTCATGAGCACGGGGGTCTTGCGGACGGTCTGCACGCCCTCGCCGCCCGGGCGCTCGGAGAGCTGGTCGAGCAGCGGCGACTCGTAGTCCTCGACCTCGTCCGCGTCGCGCCAGAACGCCATGTTCCAGACGCGGGCGAGGGCGTACAGGGTGAGGAGGCTCGTGGCGGCGCCGGCCGCGATGATCACGTACGTCAGCCAGCCGCCGACCTCCGCGCCGGAGTCGAACAGGGCGACCTTGCCGATGAACCCCGAGAACGGCGGGATGCCGCCGAGGTTGAGCGCGGGGATGAAGAACAGGATCGCCATGAGCGGCGCCGCCTTTAGCAGCCCGCCCAGCCGGTTGATCGACGTGCTGCCGCCCGTGCGCTCGATGAGGCCGGACGCGAGGAACAGGGTGGTCTGCACCACGATGTGGTGGATCACGTAGTAGATGGTCGCGGTCATCCCCGCCACGGTGTTGAGCGCGATGCCGAAGATCATGTAGCCGATGTGGCTCACGAGCGTGAAGGACAGCAGCCGCTTGATGTCCGCCTGGGCCACGGCGCCGAGGATGCCGACCACCATGGTGAGCCCCGCCACGACCATGAGGGCGGTCGAGAGCTGGTCGGTCGGGAACATGACGGTCTCGGTGCGGAGGATGGCGTACACGCCGACCTTGGTGAGGAGGCCCGCGAACACCGCGGTGACGGGCGCGGGCGCCGTCGGGTAGGAGTCCGGCAGCCAGAACGACAGCGGGAACACGGCCGCCTTGATCCCGAAGGCGACGAGGAGCATGACGTGCAGGATCAGCTGCACGTCCGGCGGTATCTCCGCCAGCCGCACCGAGATCTGCGCGATGTTCACCGTGCCGAGGGCGCCGTAGATCATGGCGATGGACGCGAGGAACAGCACGGAGGACACCAGGCTGACCACGATGTACGTCACGCCCGCGCGGATCCGGGCCTCGGTGCCGCCCAGGGTGAGCAGCACGTAGCTCGCCACGAGCAGGATCTCGAAGCCGACGTAGAGGTTGAACAGGTCGCCCGCGACGAACGCGTTGAAGACGCCGGCCGCGAGGATCAGGTAGGTCGGGTTGTAGATGGAGACGGGGGTCTCGCCGTCGCCGTCCTCGAGGCCCTGGCCGATGGAGAACATGAGGACCGCGAGCAGCACGATCGACGAGATCACGAGCATGAGCGCCGAGAGCCGGTCGACCACGAGCACGATGCCGAACGGCGCCGCCCACCCGCCGACCTGGACGGACTGGCCGCCCTGCTGGTCCACCAGGACGAGGAGGACGCCGCTGATGACCACGACGATGAGGAGGGCGAGCACCGACACGGCGACCTGCAGGCGGCGCTGACGGGCTGCGACGAGGGCGGCCGCGGCGCCGAGCAGCGGCACGAGCACGACGAGGGGCACGAGGGCCTGGAATACGGTCATCGTCCATCGCCCCCGTCCTTCTCGGCGCGCTTCGTGCGGAAGTCGCGGTGGTCGTCGTCGTCGGCGGAGTCGTCGATGGCCTCTTCCAGGTCGGATCTGTTGTCGCGGAGCTTGCGGGCGGACGCGATGGCGGCCTCGGCGTTGGTGCCGAACTCGGTGTCGTCGTCGTCGGGCACGGTGGGCTCCTCGCCGAGGCCCGTGCGGGGGCCGCGCATGGCGAGGTCGTCCTCGTCGTCCGTCACCACGTCGGCGTTCGCCAGCCGCCAGGAGCGGTAGATGAGCGCCATGAGGAAGGCCGAGACGCCGAAGGTGATGACGATGGCCGTGAGGATGAGGGCCTGCGGCAGCGGGTCGGCGTACTCGGACGGATCCACGCCGGGGTCGTAGATGGGCGCGAGGCCGACGCGGCCGCTCATGATGAGGATCAGGATGTTGGTCGCGTTGCCCACCAGCAGGAAGCCGAGCAGCACGCGCGTCATGCTGCGCTCGAGCATGAGGTAGATGCCCGTCGCGTACATGGCGGCCATGATCACGATGAGGGTGACGGAGACGCTCACACGCTCACCCCCTGCTCGGTCTCCATGCCGTCCGCTCCCTGCTCGACCGTCCGGTCGCTCTCCTCCTGGCGGTCGACCTCCGCGCCGAGGCTGCGGAGGACGTCGAGCGTGAGGCCCACGACGACGAGGTAGACGCCCACGTCGAAGAAGGTGCTCGAGACGAACTCGACGTGGCCGAGGAAGGGGACCTCGGTGTCGATCCACGTGGAGGTCAGCGCGTCGGCGCCGAAGAGGAGGGGCACGGCGGCCGTGCCGACCGTGAAGACGAGTCCCGTGCCGAGCACGCGTCCCGCGTCCACCGGCGCCGCGGCGCCCAGCTCGTAGCGACCGCCCGCGAGGTAGCGCGCGACGAGCGCCATGCCGGCGAGGAGTCCGCCCGCGAATCCGCCGCCCGGGAGGTTGTGCCCGGAGAAGAGCAGGTACACGGACACGACGATGAGGCTGTGGAAGAGGAGGCGGACGACGACCTCGAGGAGGATCGACCGGTTCTGCGGCGCGAGCGTGCGCCCGGCGAGCAGCCAGGGGCTCCGCTCGCTGCGGCCGACGTCCTTCACGGCGAGGCGCGCGTCGGAACGCTGTCCCTCCGCCCCGGTCTCCATCTCGAGGTCATCGCCCAGGCCCGGGTCCCGTCGGCCGGACAGGCGCGCGATGAGGCTGCGGCGCGACGGCGCGGTCAGGCGGGGCAGCGAGTCGGTGCGGCGGTTGAGGAAGATGAGGCTCGCGACGCCGGTCGCCGCGACGATGAGGACGGCGATCTCGCCCATGGTGTCCCAGCCGCGGAGGTCGACGAGGGTCACGTTGACGACGTTGCTGCCGTGGCCCTGCTCGTAGGCGAGGCGCGGGAACTCGAGGGAGATGGGATCCGCGACCCGGGCGCCGAGCGCCACCACCGCGACGGTGGACATGAGCGCGGCGACGGCGATGCCGATGCCCGCGCGCCAGACCGGGTGCACCGAGCGGTTCCGCTCCCCCAGCCGCACGGGCAGCCGGCGGAGCACGAGGACGAAGGCGACCAGCGTGATCGTCTCGATGAGCACCTGCGTGAGCGCGAGGTCGGGGGCCCCGTGCAGGGCGAAGAGCGCGGCCATGCCGTAGCCGGTAACCCCGACGAGCACGACGGCCTGGAAGCGCTTGCCCGCGCGGGCCGCCGCGATGGAGGCGACGATCATGACGATGCCGATGACGGGCTGCGCCGGGTGGTCGAACGGCACGGCGGTCGTCGGCCACGAGCGGTTGAGCGCGAGCGCGGATCCGACCGAGCCGATGAGCACGAGCAGGATGACGCCGAGGTAGAAGGGCAGCGATCCGCGCTGCGTGGTGGCGGTGGTGCGCGCCGCGACCCGGTCGATGAGGCGCATCGACGCCCAGTAGATGCGGGCCGCGTCGATCCACGACGGCACGCGCGACTGCAGCGCGAAGACGCCGTCGCGGAGCCGGAACATGGCGAGGCCGACGACGAGCGTGCCCGCCGAGATGAACAGCGCGGGCTCCAGCCCGTGCCAGAGCGCGAGGTGGTACGTGTGGTCGGGCTCCCCGGAGGCCCCGGCGCTCGCGGCCGGGAGCGTGTCCGCGTAGCCGGCGATCCAGCCGTCGACGGACGACGCGAGGAAGCCGAGCACGAGGCCGGTGGCGGCGAGCACGGCGGGCGGGATCAGGAAGTCGAGGTGCTCGTGCACGGGCTGGACCTCGTCCACGCCGCGCTTGAGGGCGAACGCGCCCCACATGAAGCGCGCGCTGTACGCGACCGTCAGGCAGGATCCGACCGACACACCGATGACCGCGACCCAGCCGATCCCGCCGCCGAGCTCCGCGTCGAGGAGGAGCGCCGAGAGCACGGCCTCCTTCGCGACGAAGCCGATGAACGGCGGCAGACCGGCCATCGAGGCGAGGGCGAGCGCCGTGATCACCGCGAGCACCGGCGCCTTGCGGCCCAGGCCGCTGATCTTGCGGAGGTCGCGCGTGCCCGCCCGGTGGTCGACGACGCCGACGACGAGGAACAGGGTGGCCTTGAACAGCGCGTGCGCGAGGAGCAGCGCGACGCCCGCGAGAGCCGCGTCGCGGGTGCCGTAGCCGACGACGACGGTGAGGAAGCCGAGCTGGCTGACCGTGCCGTAGGCGAGGACGAGCTTCAGGTCCATCTGCTTGAGCGCGCGCCAGCCGCCGACGAGCATCGTCGCGACGCCGAGCGAGACGAGCAGCACGCGCCAGCCGGGGACGTCGGCGTAGCCGGGCGCGAGGCGCGCGATCAGGTAGATGCCGGCCTTGACCATCGCGGCGGCGTGCAGGTACGCGCTCACGGGAGTCGGTGCGGCCATGGCGGCGGGCAGCCAGAAGTGGAAGGGCACGAGAGCCGACTTCGAGAGCGCGCCGAGGAGGATCAGCACGATCGCGATCGGGATCAGCGGGCCGCCGGGCGGGTCGGCGACCAGCGCGGCGAGGCTCGTGGTGCCGCCGGTGACCGACAGGATCACGAGGCCGACGAGCATCGCGAGCCCGCCCGCCGTCGTGACGAGGAGGGCCTGCAGCGCGGCGCCGCGGCTCGCCTTCTTGCCCGTGTAGTGCCCGATGAGGAGGTAGGAGAGGACGCTCGTGGCCTCCCAGAACGTGAAGAGCACGAACACGTCGTCGGCGAGCACGAGCCCGTACATGACGCCGGCGAAGGCGACGAGGAGACCGGCGAACCGGCCGAGCCCCTCCTCCGAGCTCCGGAAGTAGCGCGCGCAGTACAGGAGCACGAGGGCGCCGACGCCCGTGACCACGAGCGCGAGGAGCCAGGACAGCGCGTCCATCCGCATGTCGAGCGTGATGCCGAGCGACGGGATCCACTCGACGCGCTCGACGACCTCGCCGTCCGGCAGCACCGTCGGAGCCTGCGCGACCGTGTAGGCGAAGGCGGCGGCCGGCACGAGGGCGGCGACGAGGAAGGCGCGGACGCCCATCACGCGGGCGAGCAGCGGGACGGCGACGGAGGCCAGCAGGAACACCGAGAGGAGGACGATCACGTGCGGTCTCCTCTCACGAGTCGGCTATTTCCCCAGTCTACCTGAGCCCTGCCTGAGAGACCGGGGCGTGCACGTCAGTCCGGCTGCACGGCGGGCTCGGCGCGCAGGTCGGCGAGCACCTGCAGCACGCGCGCGACGTCGTGCGGGCCGCCGACGCGGAAGTCCGCCGCCGTGGCGCCCGTGCCGCTCTTGAGCCCGAGGTCGCCGGCCTGGAGCGCCTGGAACGCGTCCTCGTCGGTGACGTCGTCGCCCGCGTAGAAGACGGCCGTCGCGTCGGCGTACCGGCGCAGGTGCTCGACGGCCTCGCCCTTGGTGGCGTGCCGGACGCTGAACTCCAGCACGTCCTTGCCCGAGCGCACCTTGAGGCCCTCGACCTCCGCGTGCGCCTCCTGCGTGGCTACGAGGTGCGCGATGCGGCTGTGCCTCTCGGTGGCGAGGCGCGTGTGGAGGGCGAAGCCCGCGGGCTTCTCCTCGATCCACACCTCGTCGAGGGAGTCGGCGACCTGGCCGAGCACGTCGGAGAGCACGCCGCGCTGGGCGAGCTCGCCCTCGTCGAGGGTCAGCTCGATGTCGTCGGTGTCGAGGCGGATCTCCACGCCGTGGGATCCCACGAGCAGCACCTCGTCCGGCAGGTCGGCCACGGCCTCGAGGCTCCGCAGCGCGCGGCCCGACACGAGCGCGACGCGCGTCTCGGGGAGCGCCAGCAGCGCGAGCACCGCGGCGCGCGCCTCCGGGACCGCGCGCGCCTTCTCGGGATCGTCGACCTCGGGCGCGAGCGTGCCGTCGAAGTCGAGGGCGACCAGGAGGCGCGGCGTGCGCGCGAGCTCCGTGAGCGCCTCGAACAGGCGGCCAGGGAACCCGCGGCCGCCCGTGGCCTGGATGTCGGTGGTCAGCTCGGCCACGCGCGCTACCAGCCCTCGTCGAGGGCCGGCTCGACGACCTCTTCGTCGGGGCCCTCGTGGATCGAGGCGGCGTGCGTGCGCCCGAGGTCGGCGAGGAACGAGCTCGACCAGGCGGCGACGTCGTTCTCGAACACGCGCTTGCGGAGCGACCGCATGCGCTTGCGCTGCTCGGCCTTCGGCATGTCGATGGCGCGGAGGATCGCCTCCTTGAGGCCCTCGATGTCGTGCGGGTTCACGAGGAGCGCCGCCTTCAGCTCGTCCGCGGCGCCCGCGAACTCGCTCAGCACCAGCACGCCCTCGTCGGAGTGCTTGGTGGCCACGTACTCCTTGGCGACGAGGTTCATCCCGTCGCGGAGGGCGGTGACGAGCATGACGTCGGCCGCGAGGCAGAGCGCCACCATCTCCTCCTTCGGGTACCCGTGGTGCAGGTAGCTGATGGCGGTGTGGCTGATGGAGCCGTAGTCGCCGTTGATGCGGCCGACCGTGAGCTCGATCTCGTCCCGCAGCTGCCGGTACGTCTCCACGCGCTCGCGGCTGGGGCTCGCGACCTGCACGAGCGTCGCGTCCTCGACCGACACGCGACCCTCGGCGAGCAGCTCGCCGAACGCCTTCAGGCGGTGGCCGATGCCCTTCGTGTAGTCGAGCCGGTCGACGCCCAGCAGGATCGTCTTCGGGTCGCCGAGGTCGGCGCGGATCTGGCGCGCGCGCTCCAGGATGGCCGGGTCCTTGGCCATCTCCTCGTAGCTGCGCGCGTCGATGGAGATCGGGTAGTGCTTGGCCACGACCTGGCGGGTGCGGAGCTCGCGCACGGGCTTCGACGGCTTGGTGCCGGGGACGGTGAGCGGGACGCCGCCGCGCACGGGCACGTCCACGGTGGATCCGCGGGTCGTGTAGCCGAAGAGCCGCCGGACCGCGCGCGTGAAGTTGCCGGCGTCGGCGACGCGCTGGAAGCCGATGACGTCCGCCCCGAGCAGGCCCTCGATGATCTGCGTGCGCCACGGCAGCTGCGAGTAGATGCCGTAGGGCGGGAACGGGATGTGGTTGAAGAACCCGATGGTGAGGTCCGGCCTCTGCTCGCGGAGCATCTTCGGCACGAGCTGCAGCTGGTAGTCCTGCACCCACACGGTGGCGCCGGGCGCTGCGGCCTTCGCGGCCGCGTCGGCGAAGCGCTGGTTGACCGTGACGTAGGTGTCCCACCACTCGCGGTGGTAGCTCGGCTGCGCGATGACGTCGTGGTACAGCGGCCACAGGGTGTCGTTGGAGAAGCCCTCGTAGTACTCCGCGAGGTCCTGCTCGGAGAGGGTGACGGGGATGATCGAGATGCCGTCGTCGACGAAGGGCTCGACGTCGTGGTCGGCGATGCCCGGCCAGCCGACCCACGCGCCCTCGTTGGCGCGCATGACGGGCTCGAGCGCCGTGACCAGGCCGCCCGGCGAGTGCCGCCACGAGGTGGAGCCGTCGGCGGCGACGACGCGGTCGACGGGGAGGCGGTTGGACACGACGACGAGGTCGTACGTGCCGGGCTCGACGGCCGTGCCGTCGCCCGCGGCGGCGTTCGTCGGCTCGGTCGCGGAGGGCGTGGATGAGGGTGGCGGAGTCACGGTTCCCGTCTCGGTTGCGCAGAGCTCTGTGGTACCTGCTCGGTGGGCCCAGGCTACCAGCCCCACCCCGCCCTGACCGGGGGTCGCGCGTCCGCCCGCGTCACAGGCGGAGCACGGCGCGTGCCGCGTCGTGCAGTGCGTCGCCGTAGGACGGGCCGTGCGACGCGGCGTGCACGGCGAGCGGATGGAGCTGGTGCAGGCTCACGCGATCGCGCCAGCCGGAGGTGAGGGATCCGGTGTCCGCGTACGCGCCGAGGAGGTCGTCGAGGCCCGGGCAGCCGAAGAGCGCGAGCATGGCAAGGTCGGTCTCGCGGTGCCCGCCGTGCGCGGCGGGGTCGATGAGGACGGCGCCGGCGTCCGTCCACTGGACGTTGCCCGACCAGAGGTCGCCGTGGATCCGCGCGGGCCGCGCCCCGTCGTCGAACCGGCCGTCGGCGGCGAGGGCGCACGCGCGCTCCACGTCGGCCGCCTGGG